>JANNHC010000580.1:0-1758 GCA_031404215.1 Acidobacteriota bacterium | reverse complement strand
CTCGAGGAGCCGGCGGTTGTCGGGACGGTTCATTTCGGCGGTGTAGCGCTTTTCGAACCGCCGCCACGCCGCATCCGCGTTGGCCGATTGCCGCAGTCGATCGATTGCGTCAGCGCTCGGCGCGATCTGGGGCAGCCACTGATCATAGAAATTGCGATCGGCGTACTCCGCTTTCGGTACGCCGCGCGGGGGACGCCGGACCGTTCCGATGCGGAGTCCTTCTCCACGTATGCGGGGGCTGCCGAGCTGCACGATGCGGATGGCCATGGACCGAACTCCTCGTTCGCGGCAGAGTTTACCGCACGGGCAAATAGGATCGTCGAGTGGGCTGCCGCGTAGCCGTGCTAGGCTCGAATGATGACGACGTTATTGTTGGCGATGACCGCAACCGTGGCGCTGGGGGGAGCACTGGCCGAGCGGCCGGCGATCGTCGTGGAAGGCCCGCAACCGCCTGCTCGCATCACCCGCGCAACCGTGCTTTCCCCCGCGGAGGGCCCGCCGATCGTGCTCTATGCGGCTGTGAACCAGACCGATCAGGAACTGGAGCAGTTCACGGTCACGGCGTTTGTGTTCAGGGCTGATGGGACCCCAAAGCTCAGGCAGACAGCCCCTGGCCGGCGCACGCTCGAACCGCGCGAAACGAAATATTCGACCGTCGTGATCGACGTGTCAGCCGTTGATCCGACCGACATCATCGTCATCGGTATCGACCAGGCCCAGCGCGCCGGGTCGGAGACCTGGTGGAACACCGACTTGCGGCCGTTGGCTGAAGCGGCGGTGCCGGTCAAGAAAAAGTAGAGCGAGATACGAGCCGGTTCAATTCTGTCGACGATCGGGTCAAGCGGTCTTGGACTAGCGCAAGGTCTGGAAGATCGCGGAAGTCCGCGCGGTTCAGGGTCCAGAGCGCGGCGCCGTCGTGCAGCGCGCAGGCGGCGACAGCCAGGTCGATTTCACGGCCTCGCGGGCGCTTGACCGCGCCGTACAGCCGCGCGGCGACGGCGGCTTGTGCGGCGCCGAAGGGCACCGTCCGCTCGCGCGGGAACAGATCCTCCTGCACCGCCAGTTCCGCGCGCGTCCGCGGACCGCGCAGCCACTCGTACAACACGATCGCTGAGATTGACAGCCGGTGGCCCTGATCGGCGAGGCCAATCAGGACATCGAGCGATCGCCGTGGCCCGGTGAGGGCATCGACCAGCGCGGAGGTGTCCACGTGGACCGTCATCGCGCGGAGCGGCGCCCGCCCGTTCGCCGGGCGGCCCGGCTGGCACGGATCTCGGCGTCGACAGCACCCGCGGCGCGTGACGACGGCGCGTGGCGAAGATTCTCGAGGATCGTCACCGTGCGCAGGCGCTCGCGTTCGCTGACCCGGTCGGCACGCGCGGCATATTCGGCGACCGCCTCGCGCACGACATGGCTCTGCGGCGTTCCCAATCGCTCGGCCGTACGGCGGATTTCCGCCACGGTGCCGTCGTCGAGCGAGAACGTCACTTTTACCATACCGTTACCATACTACCATAACTGATGGGCCGCCATAGTGATCGATCGCCCTGGGCGTCCATGCCGGCGCGTTCTACGCTGGTTACGCGTTGCCCACTGGCAACGATTCGGCCTGTGGCCGCGCTTGTAGAGTCCGGGCTGCGGCACTATAGTGGCTCTCCACACGTAACCAGTTTCGTAACTGAGGAGAGCGCGATGAAACGACTTCTGGCGACCGGCGCAATTGTCTTGTTCTCTCTCGGAGTCGCGGTGGCGCAAGAG
>JANNHC010000579.1:0-1722 GCA_031404215.1 Acidobacteriota bacterium | reverse complement strand
ACTCGGTGGACGACGGGGAGATCTGGGAGACGCATCAGACGCTGAAAGCCCAGCTCATCGACGTGGCGCGCCGCCGCGCCGTCCACTACCCCGAGGCCCGTGGGGAAAGTCCGGAGTTTGTCGCCCAGGTACGCCGCGGGCTCAGGTACGACGCGCTGACGATCGGCTTTGCGCGCCGTTTTGCCACTTACAAGCGCGCCAACCTCATTCTCGAGGACATGGAGGCGATCGTGTCGCTCCTGAACCACCCGCAGCTGCCGGTGCAGCTGATATTTGCCGGCAAGTCGCACCCTCGCGATCAGCCCGGCAAGGAAGTCCTGCAGCAAGTCGCCCGCCTCATGCGGGACCCGCGTTTTGCCGGCAAAGTCCTGTTCATCGAGGATTACGACATCAACGTCGGGCGCCACCTCGTGCAGGGCGTGGATTTGTGGATCAACAATCCGAGGCGGCCGCTCGAAGCGTGCGGCACGAGCGGCCAGAAGGTCGTGCTCAATGGCGGGCTGAACCTCTCGGTCCTGGACGGCTGGTGGGCTGAGGCCTACGACGGCGCCAACGGCTTCGCCATCGGCACGGGGGAAACGCATTCCTCCGAGACCTTCCACGACGCGCGCGACGCGAAAAGCCTGCTCACCGTGCTGCGCGATGAAATCGTGCCGATGTACTACGATCGCGATCGTGATGGCCTCCCGCGCGCGTGGATCGCGCGCGTGAAACGCGCGATTCAGTCGCTCGGCTGGCGGTTCAGCGCGGATCGCATGGTGATGGATTACGTGCAAAAGTCCTATATTCCTGCCGCCGGGGGCACTAGCAGCGATTCGAGGGAATCCTGAGGGCGATCCGTCCCGCACGCCGCGGCCGACCGCGCAGGTAGCGGCAGCCTCGCTGCCTGTGTTATAGAACCCTCCGCAACGACTGTCTGGGAGGGTGTGATGAAAACAAGGGAACTGTTGGCGCCGCTACTGGCGGGCGCATGTGGCCTCGTCCTCGTCGCGGCCTCGTCGCGCGTCACTGCGCAGCAACCGGCCGCGGGCGCGCCGCAGGGCCAGCCGGCCGCGCAACCACAGCCGCCACAGGATCCGTGCGGCGGGCGCAGCGCGCAGCCGGAAGTGCCATGTGCGGCCGACGTGACGAAGATGCTCGCGGCGCTCCCCGTGAAGGCGCCGGCGACGCCGCTGAAGCCGCGCAAGGTGCTGGTCCTGGCCAGGGCCGCCGGGTTCGCCCATTCGTCGCGGCCGCTCGCAGCCGCGACGATCACCGAGATGGGGAAGAAAACCGGGGCGTGGACGACCGACGTCACCTATGACGCCGCGGCCATCACCACGGACAACCTCAAGCAGTACGACGCGATCTTCCTCGACAGCACGACCGGCTTGTTCCTGGACGATCCGAACGATGCCGCGGCGACCGCCGCCCGTCGCAAGGCGCTGCTCGAGTTCATACGCGGCGGCAAGGGCCTGGCGGGTATCCACGCCGCGAGCGATTCGTACCACGGCGGCAACCGCGGCGCCGGCGCCCAGCCGGGCGCGGGGCGCGGCGGGGGCGGCGGCGCTCCGCTCTGGCCCGAGTTCAACAAGATCATCGGCGGCTACTTCAAGTTCCACTGGAACTGGCCGACGCCCATTACGGTCAAGATCGACGACCCCTCGAGCCCAATCAATGCGACGTTGACTTTCGTTTGGCCTTCCAACCGCTCGAAGTCCCATATCTCCTCAAACGTCGTCG
>JANNHC010000578.1:0-1801 GCA_031404215.1 Acidobacteriota bacterium | reverse complement strand
AATGGGACCTGGGACGAACGCGCGGTCCGCAACGTCATCGTCGCCGAGGCCATGAAACAGTACCGCGAGTACTCGAAGGTCCAGCACCGGTCGCACAACACCTACATCGACCCATCGCTCACGCTCTGGGAGCTGCATCTGGGGTCACAGACCCACCTCGCGAAGATTAGCTCACAGCAAGTCGAGGACTTCAAGTTGAAGCGCGCGCAGAAAGTGGCGCGCAGCACGACGGACAAGGACCTGGCGATCCTGAAGGCGTTCTTCAACTGGTGCATCGCTCACGGCCTGGCGGTCTCAAATCCCGTCCGCCGCGTGAAGCTGTTCCACGAGGACAACTCGCGTCTCCGTTATCTGACTCGCGAGGAGTACGACCGGCTGATCGAGGCAGTGCGGGCGCTGGCGACACGAGCGAGCAGACCGTCGCCGTACCTCGAGGAAAAGATCGTTCTGGCCGTGCACACCGGCCTGCGCCGCGGCAGCCTCTTTGACTTGCGTTGGGAGCAGGTCGATCTCGCCAACAGCGTGATGCGGATCCCGCGAACGAAGAGTGGCCGCCCGCTCTCGGTCCCGCTCAACGCCACCGCCAGGGGGACGCTGGAAAAGCTGTCCAATGGACGCGACCCCGAGAACCCCTATGTCTTCCCGCACAAGCTCGGCAAGAACGCAGGCGAGCCCGTGCATGACGTCAAGAACGGCTTCCACGCGGCCCTGGAGCTCGCCGGCATCGAAGACTTCACCTGGCACGACCTGCGACACACGTTCGCATCGTGGCTGATGATGCGCGGCGCCTCCCTGCGGAGCGTCGCCGAACTGTTGGGTCACCAGTCGATGAAGATGACGATGCGCTACGCGCACTTGTCGCCGGCGTTCCTGTCCGCGGAAGTGAGCCTGCTCGATCCGCCGCCGCCGAGCCAGAAGAGAGGCAAGAAAACGAAAAGGGCAAGAAAAGGGCAAAGCGACTCGATGGACCGCCGGCCGGGATCGAAAGTGCCAGGTTTCGTTAGTAAAAATGGCTCCTCAGGTAGGATTCGAACCTACAACCCTCCGGTTAACAGCCGGATGCTCTGCCATTGAGCTACTGAGGAACAGCCGGCGCGAACGCGCCGGGAAGAACGAATAGTTTAGCGGATCGGCCGGGATAGGCGCAACATCCGCGCCCACCCCGACTTACCCCGTGGCCCTCCGTTACTTGACGTCCGCTTCGACGTCGATCTGCATCGTGCCGCGCAGCGCGTTCGAGATCGGGCACTTGCCTTCCGCCTCGCGCGCAATCTCGGCGAACTGCGTCTTGTCCACCCCCTGCAGTCCCTCCGCCGTGACCTTCAGCTTCGACGACAGCAGCTTGATGCCGGCGTCCGACTTGTCAGCCGTGACCGTCGCGGTGACCAGCGTGCGCGCCGCGCTGCCGCCTTTCTTGCCAAGCGTCGCATTGAGCGCCATCGCGTAACACGAGGCGTGCGACGCGGCCATCAACTCCTCCGGGCTCGTGTGGCCCGCCGGCTCGCCGATCCGCGACGGGAACGTCACCGGCAGCGTAAACGCGCCGGTCCCGGCCTTCGCCGACCCCTTCCCTTCCATGACCGAGCCCGCCCAATCAACCGTCACCGTCCGTGAAAATGTAGCCATCCGTTTTGTCTCCGTTATCTCTCTGTTTGAGCCCTGAGCCGTGCGCCCTACTTCTTCTTGCCCTTCGACTTCGTGCGAAGCTGAATGACCAGTCCGATCGTGCCGAGCAGCGCGAAGGCGATCAGGTCCCACTTGGTCTCCGGCATCGGATCCAGCGGATACACTCGATAGATGC
>JANNHC010000577.1:0-9108 GCA_031404215.1 Acidobacteriota bacterium | reverse complement strand
GGAAAATTGTCGGCATCATGACGCTGCGGCAGATCGCCAACGAGCGGCCGAGCGCCTTTGCGGCGATGAGTGGACCCGAGGGGCTCGGTCTCCTCCCGGTGATCCTTCCGGCGGCGGACGTGCTCGAGATTGCCAGGCAGGCTACGGAGAAAAAATGACGCGGTCCAGTGCAACGTTCGAGGTCGTGAAGTCTGAAGAGGAGTGGCGGCGGCTGCTGACGCCGGAACAGTACTCCGTCCTTCGCGAGCACGGAACGGAGCGCGCGGGAACCTGCGCCCTGCTGCACGAGAAGCGTGCCGGGGCGTTCAGCTGTGCAGGCTGCGGCACACCGCTCTTCCGGTCGGGACCGAAGTTCGAGAGCGGCACGGGCTGGCCGAGCTTTTTTGCGCCGATCGAAGGCTCGGTCGCCACCTCCACGGATAGCAGCCTTTTCATGACGCGCACCGAGGTGCACTGCCGCCGGTGCGGCGGCCACCTCGGGCACGTGTTCGAAGACGGTCCGCCTCCGACGGGCTTGCGGTACTGCATCAACGGCGTCGCGCTGAATTTCAAGCCCGAGTAGCGGCCGGCTATTCGTCCTTCAGCAGCCGCCGGATGTCCAGGATGCTGTGACGCAACGCCGACCGGCTGTCCCACTCGGTCGAGGCACGGGATCCGGATTCGATCTGGCTCTTCAGCATCGCAAGCCGTTGCCGTTCCTCCTCGAGGTCGTCCTTTTCGCGCTGCCGCGCCCGGTCGAGTCCGCCGTCCTTGATGAAAGTGACGATCGCGTGGAGTTCTCCTGCATCGAGGAACGTCCCGTGTCCCCGGCAGACATCGATCACCGTTCCCGAGAGACGGCCGAAGTTCACGCGGTTCATCATCTTTCCGCAGCTGACGCACGGGCGGTATCGGACCCGGGCCCTGGTGGAGGGTGCCGTTGCGCGGTCGCTCCAGCGGTGAAGGACGGCCGCCTGCGCCTCGTGGTCGGCGCAGATTCGTTCGAACTCCACGCCGTTCACCCAGACGCCGTCACAGGCGTCGCACTCCAGCAAGGCAAGCTGACCGATGGTCAGCCGGGACATGGCGCCGCGGCATGCGGGGCATGCCGCGGCCGATGGCTGGGGGTCGGCCCTCGCGGATCGGGCGCCACATTTCTGGCAGAACGCCGACCCCTCGAACATCAGGGCGAAACAGTGCGGGCAGCTAACCGTCGCGAGCCGCGCTCGGCAGTACGGGCACCGGGCGGCGTGCGAGTCGGCCGCCGCGCCGCAGTTCGGGCAATGCAGGGATCCGGCGTCGGTCATTCAAACCTCGATTCTCATAGAATAGAGCTTTCCCCCGCCGGCGTTACCGCCGGCCTCTCCGTGGAGCGTGTCATGGGTCTGATGGATTTCATCAAGGGCGAGTTGCTCGAGGTCATCGAGTGGACCGATGATTCGCGAGATACCCTCTCGTACCGTTTCCCGGACGACGACAAAGCGATCAAGAACGGCGCGCAGCTCGTCGTCAGGGAGTCGCAGCAGGTCCAGTTCGTCTATCTCGGGGAATTTGGCGACACGTTCGGCCCGGGCAAGCACACACTCACGACCGACAACATCCCGATCCTGACGAAGATCAAATCGTGGAAGTACGGCTTCAACTCTCCGTTCAAGGCGGACGTTTATTACGTCACCACGCGGCTGTTCACGGGCAACAAGTGGGGCACGGCGAACCCCATCATGATGCGAGACGACGACCTCGGGATCGTGCGTGCCCGCGCGTTCGGCACATTCGATTTTCGGGTCGTTGACACGAAGCTGTTTCTGAAGGAAGTCGCCGGCTCGGACCAGAACTTCAGGCTCGATGAGTTCGCCGACACCATGCGCTCACGCATCGTCAGCATCTTCGCCGATGCGCTCGCGTCGGCGAAGGTCCCGGTGTTCGACGTGGCGAGCCGCTACGGCGAGCTCGGGGAGGCGCTCCTGCCACTCATCAATCCGGTGGTGGCCGCGAAGTACGGCCTCCAGATCACCAGTTTCATCGTCGAGAACGTGTCGGTGCCGCCGGAGGTCGAAACGGCGATCGACAAGCGATCGAGCATGGCCGCTGTCGGTAATCTCAACGACTACGTCAAGTTCCAGATGGCGCAGGGGATGGAGAAGGGGGGGAGCTCCGGGGGCATGGCCACCGAGCTCGCCGTCGGGTTGTCGATCGCGCAGCAGATCATGCAGCAGCAGGGCCTGCCGGGCGCGCCGGCCGCCGGTGCGGCGCGTACCGCGGCGCCGGCGGAGCTGTTGTCGCCGGCCGACGTCGCGCAGACGCTCGGTGTGCCTGAGGCGGACGTCATGACGATCATCGAGTCGGGTGAGCTCGCCGCGAAGAAGATTGGATCCTCGTACCGCATCAGGCGCGCCGCGCTCGACGAGTACCTGGCGAAGTAGGTCCTGCTGCGATGCCGGACATTGCCGCTCTCGAGAAGCACGCATGCCCCGCATGCGGGGCGCAGGCGGAGTGGAATCCGTCCAAGCAGCTTCTGGTCTGTCCGTTCTGCGGCGCGTCCGCACCGTTCACCATCGACGAGGCGTCCGGCGCGCCCGTCGAAAACGATCTGGCGAAGGCGCTTCGCGACCTGCCTGACGCCGCACGCGGATGGCTGGCGGCAAAGCGCACCGTCCAGTGCCAGAGCTGCAAGGCGGTTTCGGTCTTCGATCCGGAACGGGTGGGTCAGAACTGCGGATTTTGCGGGTCGCCGTCGCTCATCGACTACGCCGAAATCAAGGCGCCCATCCGGCCGCAGAGCCTGCTGCCCTTCAAGATCAGTGAAAGCCATGTCCGCGAGCAGATCCGGCGCTGGTACGCGAGTAAATGGCTTGCGCCTGGAAAACTGAAGAACCGCGCGCTCGTCGATCGGGTGCGCGGCGTCTACATTCCGTACTGGACGTTCGACGCGCAGGCGGTCTGCCCGTGGGAAGCCGACGCGGGGCACTACTACTACACGACGGAGTCGTATCGCGACAACCAGGGCCGGACCCAGACGCGCCAGGTCCGGCACGTTCGCTGGGAGCCCGCGTCGGGGCTCGTCCGGCATTTTTTCGACGACGAGCCGGTGCCGGGGACGCACGGCGTATCGCATTCACTCCTTCGGCAGGTCGAGCCGTTCCGCACGACGGAACTCGTGCCGTACGACACCGCCTTCCTGTCCGGGTTCATCGTCGAGCATTACCAGATCGTGCTGCTCGATGCCGCGCAGGCCTCGCAGAACGCGATGGTTCAGAAGCTGGAAGACATGTGCGCGGGGGAGATTCCTGGCGACACGCATCGGAACCTCCAGATTCACCCGACGTTTTCAGCGCAGACATTCAAGCACATACTGGTACCTGTCTGGCTGTTGTCGTACCTCTACAGCAGGACGACCTACCAGGTTGTGGTGAACGGGTACGACGGCCGCATGGCGGGCAACTACCCGAAGAGCCCATGGAAGATCGCGCTGCTCGTGCTGCTCGCGATCATCGCGTTCGTGATTTTCATGGTCGTGGCGCAGGATTAGATCGGTTTAGGTTTTACAACAAACCTGCAACCAAAAACCTAAAACGGAGAAAGAATTGTTCGACAAAAAGTCACCACGCACCGACAAGCCGAGCGCGCTGCCCGGTCGGGCGGAGAAGATACCGGTCCCTGTGGCCCATCATGTGAACGGCGCGCGGTTGGAACCGCCGTTTCCGGCGGGGCTTGAGAAGGCGCTGTTCGGGCTGGGATGTTTCTGGGGGGCGGAGAAGAAGTTCTGGCAGACGCCGGGCGTTTACACGACAGCGGTGGGCTATGCGGCCGGTCAGACGCCGAACCCGACGTATCGCGAGGTGTGCAGCGGCGCAACGGGGCACGGCGAGGTCGTGCTGGTCGTGTTCGATCCGCGGAAGGTCTCGTACACCGACCTCGTCAAAATCTTCTGGGAGAGCCACGATCCCACGCAGGGCATGCGTCAGGGAAACGACGTCGGGACGCAATACCGGTCCGGCATTTACTACTACGACGACGAGCAGCGCGAGGCGGCCGAGCGGTCGCGGGATGCCTACCAGCCGCAGCTGTCGCGCGCGGGTTACGGCACGATCACGACGGAAATCATCCCGGCCCCGGAGTTCTACTACGCCGAGGATTACCACCAGCAGTACCTGTCGAAGAATCCGTCCGGTTACTGCGGCCTCGGGGGAACCGGGGTGTCGTGCCCGGTCGGTCTCGAAGTGAGGTAACACCCCGCGACCGGTTCACGGATACAATGAGCGCCTCCTGACATGACGCTGCTCTGGTGGCACTGGCTGGCGCTCGGCTTGATCCTGGTCGCGCTGGAAATGGCGGCGTCCGGGGGTTTCTACGTCATTTTCTTCGGCGCTGCGGCCCTGGCGATTGGCGCGCTTCACGCGCTGGACCTGGCCGGGCCAGCCTGGCTGCAACTCCTGCTCTTTTCCGTCTTGTCGATCGGGTCGCTCGCGCTCTTCCGCAGCCCGCTCATGCGCTGGATGCAGCTCGACGGCCCCGGGCGTGACGTGGACTCGCTCGTCGGCGAGACCGCGACCCCGCTCGAAGAGATTCTGCCGGCCGCCGTCGGGCGCGCGGAGCTCCGCGGCACGGTCTGGTCGGCGCGCAACGTCGGCACGACGCCGCTGCTCAAGGGGCAGCGGTGCTCGGTGACGGCCGTGGATCGCCTCATGATTTTCATCAAGGATGAAGGAGCCCGCGCATGATCGACGGAGGTGTCGTGATCGTCCTCGTAATCCTCGCTTTCGTGGTTCTCGTGATCATCGCGAAGACCGCGGTCGTGGTGCCGCAGCAGAGCGTCTTCGTCGTGGAGCGCCTCGGGCGGTTCCACGCCGTTCTCAGCGCGGGCTTCCACATCCTGCTGCCGTTCGTCGACACGATTCGCTACAGGCACTCGCTCAAGGAGCTCGCCGTCGACATCCCGGCCCAGGTCTGCATCACGCGCGACAACGTGCAGGTCGGGGTGGACGGCGTGCTGTACCTCAAGATCCTGAATCCCGAGCGCGCCTCCTACGGCATCACCGACTACATGTTCGCCATCAGCCAGCTTGCGCAGACGACGCTCAGGAGCGAGGTCGGCAAAATCGATCTGGACAAGACCTTCGAGGAGCGGACCAACATCAACACCGCGGTCGTCAGCGAGCTCGACAAGGCGTCGGAGTCGTGGGGCGTGAAGGTCCTGCGTTACGAGATCAAGAACATCACGCCGCCGCACGACATCCTGGCGGCGATGGAAAAGCAGATGCGGGCCGAGCGCGAGAAGCGCGCGGTGATCCTGACGTCGGAAGGCACGCGCGACGCGGCCGTCAACACGGCGGACGGCGTGAAGCAGGAAGTCATCAAGGCCTCGGAAGCCCGTCGGACGCAGCAGATTAACGAAGCGGAAGGAGAGGCCTCGGCGATTCTCGCGGTCGCGTCCGCCACGGCCGAGGGCATTCGCCGCGTCGCCGAGGCGATCAAGCTCGACGGCGGCTTCGAGGCGGTACAGCTGCGTGTCGCCGAGCAATACATCAGCCAGTTCGGCGAGCTGGCGAAGAAGAGCAACACGATCGTGCTGCCCGCGAATGTGGCCGACGTCGGATCGATGATCGCGCTGGCGATGAAGGTTGTCGGCCGCGAACCAGGGCCGCCTCCTGTGCGGTGAGACGTATCTGGCGCGCAAGGCCGCCGCGGTCGATGTGCCGCTCGATAGCGGCCACGTCGTGCTGCTCGGTTTCCGTGCTGATGGCGCGGAGGGATTTCAATGGGTCTCCTGGACAGGCTGTTTGGCAGGGACAAGCCGGACGAACTCCTTGTCGCGTTTGAGCTCCACTCGGTCGAACGGATTCGAGAGGTTCTCGACGCCGGCCTCGACCTTCGGGCGCCCGTGCGCGGCAAGTCTCCGGTCAACTGGCTCACCGAGATGTACGCCAGGTCCGACGATTTCCCCAATTGCCTTCGCTTGCTGCTGGATCGGGGGGCCGTGCTGGACGATCCCGTCATCGCGCCGGTGCTCCTGAACGATGCGGTGGCGCTTGCGGCGGCGCTTCGTGCCAATCCGTCGCTCCTCGATCACCGTACGACCATGATATCGGCATTCACGCCTTTGACCGGCGCGTCGTTGCTCCACGTCGCGGCCGAATATGGGAACGTGGACGTCGCTCGAGTTCTCCTCGAGATGGGCGCCGATGTCAACGCGCAGGCAGCCGTCGATGAGTACGGGCTGAACGGGCACACCCCTCTTTTCCATACCGTCAATTCAAATGGGAACCGCTCCGCGCCGATCCTGCGTTTGCTTCTGGATGCCGGTGCGAAGAGCGACGTGTTTCTTCGAGGCGTCACCTGGGGCAAAGGATTTGAATGGGAGACGACACTTTTCGATGTCACTCCCATCTCGTATGCTCAATTCGGGCTCCTTCCTCAGGTGCATCGAATGGAACGCGACATCTACGGCAACATCAGGCTCTTGGTCGAAGCTTCGGGTCGCAGGGTTCCACCGTTGGAGAACGTGCCAAATCGATATCTGAATCCCAAGGCCGCCTGACCGCGCCGTGGACCCGTGGAGCGCCGCCCGGTACTTCGCACCGTGGCGCCCAATCCCCGTCGCTCCGATCGGTCTGTCACCGATCGCGTCATGAAAAATAACTCTGACCAGAACAAGCAGACGGCGCAGGCGTTCTACGATCTGATGTTCAATCAGTGCAGGCCGGCGGAGGCCGTGGAGAAGTATGTCGGGGAGTCGTATACTCAGCGCAACCCACCGCCGCCCGCCGGATGGCGATAACTTCATAGGAGATTGGCATGACAGAGCTCTCCGCACTGTGGCTTCCGATCCTGTTGTCCGCTGTTTTCGTCTTCTTCGCGAGCTCCTTCATTCACATGGCGACTCCGTGGCACAAGGGGGACTATTCAAAAATGCCGAACGAAGACCGCTTCAGGGACGCGTTCCGTGCCCTTGCGGTCCCGCCTGGCGACTACATGATTCCGCGCCCTTCCAGCCGCCAGGAAATGAGCTCGCCAGAGTTTGCCGAAAAATTCAAGGCCGGACCGGTGCTGATGCTCACCGTCATGCCGAAGGGAACGATGTCGATGGCCCGGAACCTCACGATGTGGTTCTTCTACAGCGTGGTGGTCAGCGTGTTCGCGGCGTACGTCGCGGGGCGCGCGGTACCGCCCGGCACCGCATACCTCGAGGTCTTCCGGTTCGCTGGCGCGACCGCGTTCATCGGATATGCCGTCGCACTCTGGCAGATGTCGATCTGGTATCACCGTGCGTGGACGATCACGATCAAGTCCACGATCGATGGGCTGGTGTATGCGTGCCTGACGGCTGGCACGCTCGGATGGCTGTGGCCGCGATAACGGATCGTCTTACTTCGAGAGCGACGAGGATAGCGGTCGTTCCTCCGCGCACCCGGGAAGGCGTGTTATGAGTACCTTGCGCCGGATGTTCGGCCGCAGCAGAAAGGAGATCTGGCGGCAACTGAGTGACGAGATCGCCGCGCGTTACATCGAAGGAACGTTCTGGCAAGGCGACAAGGTTCAGGCCAAGCACAAGGACTGGATCGTCACGCTCGATACGTATGTCGTGTCAGCCGGAAAGACCGTGATCGTATACACGCGCATGCGGGCGCCATATGTGAACCCCGACGGGTTTCGCTTCACGGTGTACCGCAAAGGCATCTTCAGCGGAATCGCCAAGAAGCTCGGTATGCAGGACATCGAGATTGGCGATGAGCCGTTCGACCGCGATTTCATCATCAAAGCGAACGATGAAGGACGGGCCCGTCAACTGTTGCTGCATACCAGGGTTCGCGAGCTCCTCGCCCGTCAGCCGGAGATTCACCTTTCGGTGAAAGACGACGAAGGCTGGTTCGGGACCCAGTTTCCGGAGGGCGTGGACGAGCTGTACTTTGTCTCCGTCGGCGTCATCAAGGATATCGAACGGTTGAAGCTGCTGTTCGAGCTGTTCTCGGAAGCCCTGGACCAGTTGTGCCGCATGGGCGCGGCCTACACTCAACCGCCAGACGTTGCGCTGTGAACCGCCTGCTGACTTGCGGCCGGCCGGATCTGCGCGTAAAGTGAGTTCAGGCGCGCACATGCTTCACAAACGCAGGCTCATCGCGTTCATCTGCCTCGTGGCCATTCTGCTGGCCGCGCTGGCGCCTGCCGCGTCAAGTCCTCACTACGCCGTCCTCGCCCCGATAGACCCCCTGTTCGGTTTCGTGGTTATCGCACAGGACGTTGACCTCGAAGTCGTCCTGATCGATCCCTGCCAGTTTCTCCTCCTCGACCACACCGGCTCCAGGCCGCCTCCATCGCTGTAATCCCGCGGTTCGTACGCGCCGCGTGCGGACGCGTCCGCCTTGCACGGCGAGACGCCGTCCGCGTCGTGTCAACTCAGGTGAGAGCGGAGGCCCATGTCGATTGCCCGTCGGCTGCGGACTGTCGCGTGTTGCGCAATCTTGGAAATCGGCACCCTCATGGGTGTGCCGATGCGGCCCGAGCAGATCCAGGATCTGATGCGCGACATGAACGTCCCTAAAGTTGCGCAAACCAATCCGGAGGAGAGCCCTTCCGGCGACGGCGATGACGAGTCCCCCCCGGATCGCTGATCGCGAGCCTACTCGTACCGCAACGCCTGCATGGGGTCGACGCGCGAGGCACGGTACGCGGGAATGTACCCCGCGCCGAACGCCACGATCGTCAGCAGGACGACGGAAGTGGACATCACGACCGGGTCGTAGGCCTGCAGCTCGTACAGCAACGTGGCGGCTGCGCGCCCGAGGTAGTACGCGCCAACGATCCCGATGGTTCCCCCGACGAGCGTCATCCAGCCGACCTGTTTGAGGATCATGCCGCGGACTCGCGGCCCATCGGCGCCGAGCGCCATCCGGAGGCCGATTTCCCGCGTGCGCTGCGAGACGGTGTACGCGAGGACCCCGTCCTGGCTGCTCAGACGTAAATCAGGGACGGATTGTTTATTTCTTTTCTGGTCCGCCCGCCCACAGACGAGCGAAGCCGCGAGCCTGGCGGCTGCCGCTCTCCCATGTGAGTCGTGATCGTGCCCGTACGTGTCGAATTTCAGGTCAGAAGCGCGGAATCGCGATCTTTTCTCCGTTCTTGAGCGCGGAC
>JANNHC010000576.1:0-11879 GCA_031404215.1 Acidobacteriota bacterium | reverse complement strand
GCGGTCAGTCAGATCGACCGGGGCGGGCGGGAGCGCCCGGGACATCGGGTAGGTGGCGAGATGTCGATTGGTCACGGCTATCCTGATCAGGAGTATAAACGCTCCGGGATACGGCGTCAAGCGCCTTACCCGTTGACCGTGACGTTTCATTTCAGCCGCGCCCTGCTGGCGTGCAGACAGAGCTCCAGACAATGTGAAGAAGAGGCCCTGAGCCTTGAGAGATCTACCTCGCCACCGTCAGGACCATACCCACCTTCACGCCGCGGGACGTCCAAGCGGCCCACTTCGCGTCTGGATGATAGAACCTCCAGATGTCCAGTACGGCCGGTGCGAGGACGAGCGCGCCGATCCAGCGCTCGTTCACGCGTGAAGCCGCCGCCATCCCCCGCGTGTCGCGCTCGACCGGACCGGTTTTCGCGAACGCTGTCGCGGCATACGCGACCGACGTCAGCACGTTGAAGGCAAGCATTCCCTTGGCGAGCGGTGCGTGCTCGCGCCTGAGGTTAGGACGGAAGCCCAGCAGCCACTCGTTCTCGGCATGCTGCATCCAGAAACCGGCGGAAGAAATCGTGAACTCGCGACGCGGCGATTGACCGCTGCGGTGGGTAATCGCGAAAAACGGGAGCCCGTGGAAGTCCACTTTCCGCAGACCGGGCCGTTCGCCGAACGCGACATTCGCGAGCACATGCCCAGCTTCGTGGGCGCCGAGGCCTATGGCTGCGCCTGTCAGGAAAGATGCAACACGCTTCCCATCCGAATGCACAGACGACGTCTGTGCTTCAGCTGGCTCCTGGGCAACGGCAGGGACCGAAAACGCTCCAATCATCAGAAAACATGGAGCGAATACGGCAATCGCGGAGGGCGCACCGGGTCTGGGGCGCCATACGGCACAGCTGTTGCTCTCGTTGAGCCGGACTGAAAACCGGGCCGCCCGCACCGCGGCCTCAAGGAGAACGCTCATGCTCGAAACTATTGCGATCATCCTCATCGTGCTCTGGCTGCTGGGGATGGTGAGTGGGTACACGCTCGGGAACTTCATCTACGTGTTGCTGGTTATCGCCATCGTGCTGTTCCTCGTCAGGCTGATCAGCGGCCGGAGGGTTTGAGCAGCACGCGTCTCAGGCGGGGGTGATACGCCGTGAACTCACCCTCGCCTGTATCGTCGTGCACATGGCGCCGGAACTGGTGAAGCGTCGCGTCGAGATCGTCGAGGGCCGACAGAATGAAGGCTTCCTCCGTCATCGGTTCCACGGGGGACCCAAGCTCGCGCGCGCCGTGGTGCGACAAAATCAGGTGCTCGATCCGCGTGAGCAGCTCCGCGGGAAAGCCTTCAATCGACCGCGCCGCGTCTTCAACCATCATGACACCCAGCGTGATATGGCCGACGAGGTTGCCGCGCGTCGAGTAGGATGTCGCCGCGTCGTAGCGCAGCTCCTCTGTCTTGCCGACGTCGTGCAGCAGGGCGCCGGCGAAAACCAGATCCCCGTCCACCGTGTACGCAGCCGCGAGCGCATCACCCAGCTCAGCCAGCTTGAGCAGATGTTCGAGCAGTCCGCCGCGGTAGGCATGGTGGACCACCAGCGCCGCCGGCCACACGCGGATCCTATCGCCGTGCCGCTCGAGAACGGTCTCGAGCAATCGGCGCACCCACCCGCTTTCCACTTGCGCGACGCGCGCGAGTAGTTCGCTCCACATCACGTCGAGCGGGCGCGGTGCACTGCCCGTTGATTTCCGCTCGCCGTCTTGCGACATCAGCGGATGCTACCGGTTCGCCGCCGCCCGTTCAAGGCTCGGCGCTCGGCGGCCCGTCCAGCGGACGACTGCGACGCCGGCCAGAACCAGCGCCGCCGCAACCGCCATGCGGGAGTCAAAAGATTCGTGCAGCAGCAGCACGCCAAGCGCGACGGCGATCACGGGGTTGACATAGGCGTACAACGAGACGAAGGACACCGGGAGATGTCGCAACGCGTAGGTGTATGCGACGAAACCGCCGACGGCGCCCACGGTAGAGAGGTAGACAAGCGCCCAGGCGGTCGTCGTCGTGAAGTACAGGTGCGCCCATTCCCCGCGCACGGTTCCCACGGCCGTCAGGATCACGCCGCCCGCAAGCATCTGGCAGGCGGTCGTTCCGAGCACGCTGTCTTGCCGCGCGTGACGGCGCGAATACGCCGATCCCAGAGACCAGCCAATGGAGGCAACCTGCAGGGCGACGACCCCGGCCAGAAATCCCTGGCGTCCTCCAGCGCCCACTGTCAGATCCGGCCACACGAGAACCACGATCCCGCTGAAGCCGATCACGAGCCCCAGGACGATGTTGGCGCGCAGGCGTTCGCCGTCGGGCAACGCCGCCTCGACGGCGGCCATCCAGAAAGGGTTTGATGCCACAAGCACCGCAGCAAGTCCGCTCGGCACCCACTGCTCCGCCACAACAACGCCGCCGTTGCCGAGCCCGAGCATCAGGAATCCAAGGAGGAGAATCCCGCGCCATCGGCGTGGCTGCGGGAGCCGCTCACCTCGCGCAACGACGTAGACCGCCAGGAGCACACCAGCGATTAACCAGCGCAATCCTCCCATCAGCATCGGCGGCATCGTCTCCAGGCTGACGCGTATTCCGAGAAACGTCGTGCCCCAGACGATGCAGACGGTCAGCCATGCCAGGTAGGCGAGGCGGCGTTCACGCGGCGTGGATGGTGTCATGAGCCAGATCGAAACGATTATCGAATCTACACGAAGCCGAAAGGCCCCTGCCCGAGCCAGGCGCCGCCGTCAACCGTCAATACATCGCCAGTGATGAACCCGGCGTGCTCGGACACGAGGAAGGCAACCGCGTTGGCGACGTCCTCTGGTTTTCCCCAGCGCTTGAGGGGAACCATGTCGGTGATGCGCTGCACGGCTTCGGGTGTATCCCACAACTGCCTGGCGGCGCCGGGAGATTCGATCGGGCCTGGCGCGACGGCGTTGACGCGGATATTGTGGCGCGCCCATTCGACGGCGAGCGTGCGGGTCATCGACATGACGCCCGCCTTGGCGGCGGCGGAGTGGATCGTGCCGGCGCTGCCTGTCCAGATGTAATTGGCGAGAATCGACACAATCGATCCTCCGCGGTGCCGCGCGATCATGTGTCGTCCAACTGCCCGCGAGCAGTAGAAACTCCCGTTCAACACGATGCCGACGACGGCGTTCCACCCGTTCGGGGAGAGATCTTCGGCGCGGCACACGAAATTTCCAGCCGCGTTATTGACGAGAATGTCGATCCGCCCGAAGTGGCGGACCACACGCTCCACCATCTCGTCCACCTGATCGGGCTTCCTGACGTCGATCTGGATGGCGAGCGGATCGAGGCCCGCGTGTCGAAGATCGGCGGTCCCTTGTTCGAGATTCGCCGCGTTCCGGCTGCCGACGGCAATGTGTGCCCCTAGCTCTCCGAGCCGCTTTGCGATGGCAAGGCCGAGGCCGGTCGCGCCTCCGGTGACGATAACCACCTGGTCCGTGAGCATCAACGGTGTGAACATCACGTCAGATTACCGGCGTCCGGGTCCGGGTGTCCACGGCGGATGTTATGATCGGCGCATGAGTGTTAGAGGACGCGCACCGTGGGTGCCAGCGCTGTTGGCGGTCGGCGCGCTCGCGAGCACCGGCTGCCAGCCGGAGCCGGTCCCTGCGGCGCCGCCGCAAGAGTCAGTGGCTCCCTTGCCCCAGCCGTTGCCTGAAACGGCGCCGGTGTCCTCCGTTGTACCGTTTACGATGCCCCCTCCTGCGTACACCGGCCAGTTGCCGCCAATCCCCAGCAGCCCGTATCCCGTGCCTCGGCCGTCCGAGGTTATCCAGGCTGTCTACACGTTTGCCGCTCGCCACCCGGAAGTCCTGCACTACGTTCCGTGCTTTTGCGGGTGCCAGCAGTCCGGCCACAGCAACAACGACGACTGTTTCATCAAGAGCCGGGACGCAAAGGGCCGTCCGACATGGGACGACCACGGCATGACGTGAGCGATCTGCCTTGATGTCGCGCGTGACGCGATGCAGATGCACGGCGCAGGCGCCAGCGTGGCGCAAATCCGTTCGACGATTGAAGGGAAGTACCGCTCTCAATACGAGACGATGACCCCCACGTCGCCGGCGCCGACTGGGAAGTAGACGCCCGGCTCAGGGCCGAGGACTCAAGGCTCAGGGGCGAAGACGGTCATTCCTGCCGCGTCCGACCGCGAAGATCCGTATAATCCTCCTGACCGTGCCAGAGCCCCCGGTGACATCGGCCGCGCCGCCGCCTGAAGCGTTCGCGCGTCTGTTCGAGTCGGTCCACGAGGGTGTGTACATCGGCACGTTGTCGAGCACCGCGGCCCCCACGCTCTCCGCCAATCCTTATCTCAAACTGATGTTTGGTTACGCGTCGGAAACCCCGCAGGAGGAGGTCCGGCCGTTCGAGCTCGAGCGCTTTGTCGATCCGCAGGCACGGGAAGGGTTCGTCGAGCGGCTGCAACGAGACGGCACGATCACGGACTATCTGCTGCGCCTCCGGCGGGCGGATCGATCGGCGATCTGGGTCGAAGTGACTGCCCACGCCGAACCCTCCGCCGGCGGCATTCGCATCGAAGCGCTGATGCGCGATGTCAGCGAACGCAAGCGCCTTGAAGATCAGGCCCGCGACCTGTATCACCAGTTGCTGCAGGCTGAAAAGCTTGCCGCGCTCGGCCAGACTATCTCGGGGGTTGCGCACGAGCTCAACAATCCGCTCGCGACCATCCTGACGTGGGCGGAGCGTCTTGCCCAGCGCCCCGTGGACGATCAGACCCGGCGGGGGCTGGAGACGATCCTCAGCGAATCCGAACGTGCGGCGAAAATCGTGCGCAACCTGCTGACCTTCGCGCGCAAGCGCCACACGACGCGCGCGATGGTGAACCTCAATCAGGTCGTCCGCGAAACGCTTGCGCTCCGGTCGTACGATCAACGCATCAGCAACATCAGCATCCTCGAAGCGCTTGCATCCGGATTGCCCGAGGTCTTCTCGGATCCCCATCAGATTCAACAGGTCCTGCTCAACCTGATCATCAACGCGGAACAGGCCATGCTCACCGCGCATGGCCGCGGCACGCTCATCGTCCGCACCTGGCACGATGCGGACCGCGACGCGGTCGTGCTCGAGGTCAACGACGACGGCCCCGGCGTGCCGGAGGATGTGCAGCCTCGTATCTTCGATCCATTTTTTACGACGAAGGAAGTCGGAAAAGGTACGGGCCTTGGCCTGACGGTGGCGTACGCGATCGTGGAGGAACACGGGGGACGGATCAGCGTGAAATCCGAACCGGGCCGCGGGGCGTCGTTTTACGTCGAGCTGCCGGTGGGCGCCGGTCCGCTGAAGCCGGTACTTCCCCGTCCGCCCGAGCGTACCGCGTCACCGGACGCTGGCGTGGGCGCCGTGGTGCTCGTCGTGGAAGACGAGGTGGCGCTCGGCGCGGCGGTGGCCGAGGCGCTCGGCGATGCGGGGTTCTCGGTGGACCGCGCCAGCGACGGCATCGAAGCGCTCGATCGGCTCAAGGAACGGCAGTACGATCTGATTGTGTGCGATCTGAAGATGCCCAGGCTCGATGGGACGGCGTTCTATCGGAAGCTCGAGGCGATTGACGCCGCGATGGCCCGCCGTGTGTTGTTCGTCACCGGAGATGTCGCGGGCACGGAAGCGGAGCGGTTTCTCGAGGAGACGGGCTGCCGCTGGCTCGCCAAGCCGTTTCGTTTGAAGGACCTGCTTCGCGTGTCGCGCGAGATGCTGGAGTAGGGGCACGGGCCCTCCCCGTCCTCAGCGCGCCGCCGCGATCGGCGCGCGGCGGACCGATGGACGACGCCGCGGCGCGACGCTCTTCACGTCCACCTGTGGCGTCCGATACTGCAGCAAGACGCCGGGCTGGTGCGGCATGTCCGCCTTCGCCATCCGCAGGCGCCGCATGGTGCTCTGGAACGAGAGCACGGCCGGGCTGATCGCGTCTTCCGCCGGGCACTCGGCGCCCAGAGCTTTGCGCAACCGCTGCACGGCCCGCGCGTGCAGTTGCGAAACGCGCGATTCGTTGACGCCGATCTCCGCGCCAATCTGCTTCATCGTCGCCTCGCCGTAGTAGTAAAGCCCGATGACCTTCCGCTCGCGGGGCGGCAGCGACGCAATCGCCGCGCGCATCCGATCGCGAACTTCCTGCTCTTCGTAGGCCCGGTCAGGCGCCTGGGGCTCGGACGGCACAAGCGCGGGAGGCAGCGACGCTCCGTTCACATTGTCGCCGGCGGAGAGGGGGGACGTTGATTCGATGGTGTTGATCCGGACGATGGTGCGGCCGAGCCGCGCTTCGTCCGATCCGACCCGTGCCGCGAGATCCGCAAGCGAGGGCTCGGCGCCGAGCTCCCGGCGTAGCTCCTCGCGCGCGGCCTCGAGCTCGCGGCGCTGCCGACGGACGCCTCGCGGCCAGGCGTCGCGACGGAGCGCGTCGATCATCGCGCCACGCACCCTGCGCTCGGCGAAGGTTTCGAACTTGATGCCGCGCCCTTCGTCGAAACGGCACGCGGCGTCGATGAGCCCAATCATGCCGTCCTGCACGAGGTCACCCAGTTCGATCGAGTGCGGCATCGAGGCGGCGACCCGCCTCGCGAGAGACTCGACGAAGGGCAAGCCGGCGGCGATGCGCTCACGGTGGCGGGCGGCGAGGGGCTGACGCTGCATGAATTGGGTTCCTCCAAGGGATCGGTTGACAGTTGCCGCACGCTGTCGCGGCGGATCCATCGAATCGCAACGGGGGTACCAGGCCGTTTACGATCAAAAAGCGAAGTCAGGAGACAATGCGAGCAGGTGCGTGAATGCCTGAATTTGCAACAGCTTAGGGGAGTGATGAGGTGTGAAGGGGCGTGAAATTACGGGTGATACTGAGCCCGCATACCGTCAATATTTTGACTAGATGTCGCCACTGTGGTCAAATTATTGACGAATTAGGCTGGTTTGGAGCGCGCGCGGATCTCCCGCGCGGTCGCCATGGCGTGGAGGACGCTGGCGACAACCTGCGACGCGCGGGCGCGCGTGTTCTCGTCGGTCACCTTGGCCTCCAGGAGCTCGGCGTTCGCGAGAATAATCCCCAACTGGTTGTTGAGGCGATGGAACAACAGGCCGAGGTCTGGCGGTTCGTCCACGGACGTCCTCGCTCTTCTCGGATCGGCGGCCGGACTCATGAGGCTTCTTTACTGGTGAGCTCGGAAATACGTCCGGGCTCACGCCAGAGCGTATCGACGAAGATGCGCACCGAGCCACCGGCGGTGCGGACGTACTCCACCTTGCCGCTGGCAATCCAGTTATAGATGGTGCGGCGGCTGACGCCAACCAGCTCGCACGCCTTCATGATCGAAATCGTCTTGCGGTCAGTCATCATTGCCTGTTCACATCGGCCCGGATCGCCGTGCCCAAGTGGGGTTGCCGCGCTCGCCGTTCGTTGAGGTTTATCGGAACACGCCGCGCGTCGCTATAGGCCCGCCCGCGCGCTCGAATTGACCCCACTCGCCGCGGGTGTCAAAATACCGCCCACTCCAAAAAATGTCCGAAGGCCAGAAACATCTGCTGATCGTGGACGACGAGAACGCGTTGCGCGAGGCGATCGCGGAGCGTCTGGCTGACCATGGCTTTATCGTCGAACAGGCAACCAATGGCGAACAGGCGCTCGAGCGCCTCGCGGACTTCGCGTTCGACATCCTGATCACAGACCTTCGGCTGCCTGGCATCGACGGCCGGAAGGTGGTCGAGGCGGCGCTCGAGCGATACCCGGAGATCATCGCGATCGTGATCACGGGATATGGCACGGTGAAGGACGCTGTCGAGGCGATCAAGCAGGGCGCCGCCGACTTCATCACAAAGCCCTTCCAGTTCGACGCTCTGCTGCACGTCCTCCGATCCGCGCTCGAACAGCGTCGTCTCAAGTCGGAAAACGCGTACCTGCGGTCACAACTCGAAGAGCGCTACCGGATCGACGGACTCGTCGGCCACAGTCGGATCATGCGGGAGCTCTTCCAGTTGCTCGAAACCGTCGCCGCCACGTCCAGCACGGTGCTCATCACGGGGGAGACCGGCACCGGCAAGGAACTCGCCGCGCGGGCTCTACACCATAACAGTCCACGGCGAGCAAACCGTTTCGTGGCGATCAATTGCAGTGCGATTCCGGAAACGCTTCTCGAGGCGGAGCTCTTCGGTCACGTCAGGGGCGCGTTTACAGGCGCCGTGGGCACACGACAGGGAAGGCTCGAGCAGGCGCACAAGGGCACGTTGTTTCTCGACGAAGTTGGCACGATGAGCCCGGCGCTCCAGGCAAAGCTGTTGCGAGTCCTCCAGGAGCGCGAGTTCGAACGCGTGGGCGACTCGCACACGATCAAGATCGACGTTCGCGTGATCGCGGCCACCCATTCCGACCTGACCAGGATGGTGGCCGAAGGCACGTTCCGCGAAGACCTGTTCTATCGCCTGAACGTGATCCCCGTACAGTTGCCGCCGCTGCGCGATCGGCGCGAGGACATTCCGCTGCTGGTTCAGCACTTCCTGCAAAAGCTGGGAGCGGAGGCCGGACGAGGGACCGTCACGATTTCTCAGGACGCGCTCCGTCGCCTCATGGCGTACCACTGGCCAGGCAACATCCGGCAGCTCGAGAACGCGGTGGAGCGCGCGCTGGCCTTCACACAGGGGCGATCGCATATCGACGTGCACGACCTCACCCCCGACATTCAAAATCAGCCTACGCCGCCCGATTCGACTCATGTGTGGTTTCCAGACGATGGGCTGGATTTCGACAGCTATATGGAGGCGGTGGAGCTGTCGCTGATTCGGCGTTCGCTGGAGCGGACGCAAGGCAACAAGCGGCAGGCCGCAAAGCTGCTGAACCTCAAGCGGACGACCCTCATTGAGAAGCTCAAGCGACTCGAACCGCACCCGTCCGCGCCAAAGCTGCCATAATCGGCGGTGTTATGCCCCCCCGGCACCACTACTGGACCATCATCCTCGAAGGCAAGCCCACGGCGTTCCGCGCCCACACGGAGGAGGAATTGGTGCCGACGCTGCGGCAGCTGCAGGCGCGGCATCCCGATGCGGTAATGAAGTGGTTCGCGCGCGGGCGCCTCTGGGAGTCGCAGGACGTGGAGCGCGCCGAGGCCGCGGCCAGACGGCGGCCGGGAGGGGCGCCCACGGGCGATCGGCGGCCGCGCGACTGGCGTCCAGGCGGCGAACACAAGGACCCGCGCGACCGGTTCAAAGTGTCGCGCGACGAGAAGCGGCGGAGATTTGCGCAGAACCTGCATCGCGACCCGTTGCCTCCGCGCGAGGACGGCGGAAGCCCTGGGGGGAGCGATCGTCCGCCACAGTCCGATCGTCCACCCATGCCGGACCGGGCGCCTCGACCAGATCGGCCGGCGGGGCAAGGTCGTCCGCCGAGGCAGGATCGTCCGCCCGCGTTCGACAGTCCGCGGCCGAGTCGTCCCGCAGGGTCCGCCCGCGGTCCGGGGAGCGACCGTCCGCCTCGATTCGAGCGGCCTCCAGGTTCGGATCGCGACGGGAAGCCACCCTGGAAGCGGGATGAGAATCGCGGGCGCCCGGACTGGAAATCTGACCGTCCGGGCCCACGTCCGTCCGGCAAGCCCGGTGGCGATCGACGTCCGCCGTCATCGGACCGGCCGAGAAGTGACGCCCGTCCGCCGTCAGGACGCCCGCCTTCCGGACGCCCACCTTCCGGCCGTCCACCTTCCGGCCGACCGGCAGGCCGCGGCGGCGCTGGACCCCCGCCTGCAGGGGGCCGGTTTCGACCGGGCCAGCCTCGTCCGCACGGCGGACGCAAACCCGGAGGTGGAGGTGGAAAGAAGGGCGGAGGGGGCAGCGGACGATGATCGCCCACGTCGTGCTGTTCAGCCCGAAGCCGGATCTCGTGCCGTCGGACCGGCGCGCGCTGCTCGCCGCGCTGGTCTCCGCGTTCGCCGACATTCCATCGATACGGCGGTTTCGCATCGGGAAGCGCATCACACACGGGCTGCCTGGCTACGAGCAACTGATGCGCGACGACTACGAGTTCGCCGCGATCATCGAGTTCGACGACATGGCCGCGCTGAAAACGTACCTGGGCCATTCATCGCACACCGCCATCGGACAGCACTTCACCGCTTCGGCGGCGCGCTCGCTCGCGTACGACTACGAACTCCTGGACGCGTCCGAATCCCTGGAACTGATTTCCAAACTGTAGCGGCAGCCCTTAGCTTAGGACTGCCGTGAAGCAGAGCTGAAGTCCCGCGCGACGAGGTTTCGAACCGGGACGAAGAAAAAATCTTCAATGATCGCCCGTAGGTGCGGAATCGATTCCGCGGCGTTGATGGACACCCGCAGGTGGGAGCCGTTGTCGAGTCCCTTCGTGTACCAGGTGTTCAGCGCACGAAGTTTGTTGATCACCCAGCGGTCGTGACCACGCGCGGGCGTCGCCGTGACAGGCGCCGGACCGGGCGCCACGTGACGGAATCCGTCGGCCTCCCCCAGGCGCTCGTTCATGAGCAGCTCGATGTAGTCGAGCAGGAACTGACCGCGTTCCACGTGTGAAATCTGTCTCGGCGTTCGGCCGGCCGCGAGATCGGCGGCCTGCTCGAAGATCCACGGATTGCGCAGGGCGCCGCGGCCGACGAGAATGCCGCCCACGCGGCTGCCGCGAAGCCGTTGCACGATCTGTTCGGGATCCACGCAGTCGCCGCTGCCGAAGACCGGTATTGAAATGTCCGACGCCACCACCGCGATCAAATCCCAATCCGACTGCCCTGAGTACGACTGGGCGGCGGTGCGGCCATGGACCGCGACCGCGGCCGCTCCGGCATCCTCCATGCGCCGCGCCAGATCGGGGGCGTTGATCTCGTTGGCATCCCACCCGGCGCGCATTTTCACCGTCACGGGAATCCGGACCGCGCGGCTCATCGCCCGGACAACGTCAGCGGCGTGAGCCGGCTCGCGCATCAGGCTGCATCCAGCATTGTGCTTCGCGATCTTCGGGACCGGGCAGCCCATGTTCACATCGACGATATCGGCGCCCATGCCTTCGACGATCTGCGCGGCGGCCGCCATCTTCTCGGGATCTCCGCCGAAAATCTGGATCGAAACCGGCCGCTCTTCCTCGGTGTACTCGGCGTACTCCAGCGTGCGATCAATCCCGCGCACCAGACCCTCGGAGCTGACCATCTCGCTCACGACCAGGCCGCAGCCCCCATTTCGCTTCACGAGCCGGCGGAAGGCGGTGTCCGTCATCCCCGCCATCGGGGCAAGCGCAAACGGCGGCGCGAGGTCGATGGATCCGATTTTCATCAATACGCTTTCACATCCGCCGCGTCGACTTCGACACTGACGGCCTGACCAATCAGATCCACCGCCAGCATCAACCGCGCGTGCGCGCCCTTGCGCAGCAGGCGGCCGACGACTCCTTTCAACGGGCCGTGGACGACCTCCACCAGCATGCCCTCACGGATGAGCGGGCATGGATCGAACTGCAGGTTGCTATCGACGAGGCGCCGGATGCCGTCGATCTCGAAATCGGGGATCGGCGCGATGTCGCCGTCGAACGACACGATGTTGACCACGCCCGCGCACTTCAGAATCGGCAGCCGTTCCCGGCCGTCAAAACGCGCGAAACAGTAGCCTGGAAACAGCGGCCAGTCGATCTTCTTCTTGCGATCCTTCCAGCGGCTCCATTTGGGAATGGTCGGCAGAAACGCCTCGTAGCCTTTCTGCTGGAGCTGCTCGCGCACCACATTCTCGTGACGGGAGCGCGTCCAGAGGGCGTACCACGCGGTCGGCAGGTCCTCGCTCATTCCTCAGTTAACGCCGCCTGCGGGGTCGGCCGCGATCCGCTTCTCGT
>JANNHC010000575.1:0-1555 GCA_031404215.1 Acidobacteriota bacterium | reverse complement strand
GCTCATTCTGTGGGCGGGCTGGCTCTGCTTCCAGACGGTGATCGCCGGCGCGCACTTGCGCCGCGCCCAGGCTGAGTGGAGATCTTTGGAAAAACCCCATCATGAGGCGATGGCGATGTTCACAACGAGGCGAAGTTCATGGCGTCCTACGTCACCGGCTCCCACAACATCAAAGTCGGCATCGAGAACGATTGGGGGCCCGGCCGGCAGCGGAAGAACACGCGTAACGGCCACCTGACGCAGCTCTACAACAACAATCAGCCCACGCAGGTCGAGGTCTGGAACAGCCCGGTCATCCAACCCGCGTACGTCGCCTACGACGTCGGCATCTTCGCGCAGGACAGCTGGACCATCAAGCGCCTGACGATCAACCCCGGCCTCCGCGTGCAGTGGGTCGAAACCGGCATGTATGAGAGCGGCATGGCGGCTGGGCGGTTCGCGCCCGCGCGCTTCATCGAAGAAGAGAGGGGCCTCATCGACTTCGGCGCGGACTACTCGCCGCGCTTCAGCATGGTGTACGACCTCTTCGGGAACGGCGAGACGGCGCTGAAGACGAGCTGGAGCAAGTACTACCGCAACTACGACGGCGACATCGCGGCCAACGCATACGGCAGGGCCGGCGAGCGCAGCGAACGGCGGACGTGGCTGGACCGGAATCTGGTTGCAGGGACCAATAACCCGTCCGGCAGTCCTGCCACCGTTTTGTGTCCCAGCGTGCGGGTCCTGGCCACTGATTGCGACGGCATTGCGCAGGACAATGAAATCGGCATCAGCCCGAGCGGCGGCGCGTTCTCCAGCCCAAACCGGCCCGACCGCAGGGCGCTGAATCTCCAACGTCAGTACAACGACGAGTTCACGGCGGGTATGCAGCATCAGGTGACATCGCGGCTGGCAGTCGGCGCGATGTTCTACAAGCGCAAGATCGCCGATCTGGCGTTTCAGGATCGGACGAACATCTCGCTGTCCGACTACACACGGTTCGACACACCGATGCCGGACGTGTCACGGGATCCCGATGTCGCCGCCGTCCTGAAGGCGGGTGAAATGGTTCCCGTCTATAACCTCAATCCGGCGAAGCTGAGCCTGTTCAACGTCGGCGTCGTCGATCGCAGCGATACCACGAACGACACGCTGTACACCGGTTTCGAAACGTCGTTCAACGTCAGGCTGCCGGGCGGCGCGATGCTGTTTGGAAGCTGGACCATGGAGCACACACTCCAGCGGTGGTGCGACAACAACGACAACCCGAACGGTCCGACGACGACCGGACAATTCAACCCAACCGCCGCCACGACAGGCGTGGAGTCACCGTTGGGAGGCCGCTACTGCGATCAAACGCAGTTTAACTTTCCCTTCCTCCAGGAATTCAAGTTCGCGGGCAACTACACGTTGCCCTACGGCATCGACATGGGCGCCATCCTGCAGAGCTACGGCGGTCAGGAGCGCATCATTACATGGCAACCGGGCGCCGCGCTCTTCCCGAACGGGCAGCGAACGCAGGCCGAGACGTTCATCCTGAACTCGCCCGGATCGATCTTCTACGATCGCTGGAACC
>JANNHC010000574.1:0-1907 GCA_031404215.1 Acidobacteriota bacterium | reverse complement strand
ATCGACATCAAGAACAGCGATCCCACGCTCCACAACATCAAGGCCGTCCCGACCGCGAACCGCGGCTTCAACATCAGCCAGCCCACCAAGGGCATGACGACGACCCGCACCTTCGCCACCGAAGAAGTCATGGTGCCGCTGCAGTGCAACGTGCACTCGTGGATGAACGCGTACGTCGGTGTGCTGTCGCACCCGTTCTTCGCCACGTCGGGCGGCGATGGCGGGTACATGATCACCGGGCTGCCGGCCGGCACGTACGAGCTCGTCGCCTGGCACGAGACGCTGGGCACCAGAACGATGACGGTCACCGTCGGAGCCGACGAAAAGAAGACGGCCGACTTCGCGTTCGCTCCCAAGGCCTGACGGAGGCGCTATGAGCTGGCTCCTGCCGCCGGGCGCGTCCACCTTCGTTGGTGAGATCGACTGGCTGTACTATCTGATTCTCGCCATCACCGGCACGGCGTTCGTGCTGGTGGAGGTGGCGCTGTTCTGGTTCCTCTGGAAATACAGGGGGCGCCCGGGCCGGAAGGCCAGGTACACGCACGGCAGCAATACCGCCGAGGTGGTCTGGACGAGCGTGACCGCCGTGGTGGTGGTGATCATCGGCCTGCTGAGCCAAGGGGGGTGGGACCGCATCAAGGGTCGCGACGCGGAGCCGCGAAATTCGATGCCCCTGGCCATCCTGGCCAAGCAGTTCGAGTGGCACTTCACGTATCCGGGCGCCGATGGCAAGCTGGGGACACCGGACGACTTCTCCAAGCGCGGCCAGCTGCACGTGCCGGTCAACGAGCCGGTGGTCGCGACGATGACCGCCGAAGACGTGATTCACTCCTTCTTCATCCCGGCGTTTCGCGTCAAGCAGGACGCCGTGCCGGGGATGCGGATCAAGGTCTGGTTCCAGCCCACGCAGACGGGCACCTTCGAGATCGGGTGCGCAGAGCTGTGCGGGCTGGGACACTATCGCATGCGCGCCGTCGCGACGGTGCACACGAAAGAAGAATTCCTGAAGTGGATGGCCGCGGAAGGAAACTCAGTGGCGGCGGTGCCGCCCGTAGCCCTGCAACGGTAGGAGACGCGACATGGCTTCGACGGCACTTCCGCTCACGCACGGCGAGACCCACGCGCACGCCGCACACGCCGACGATCGCTCGTTTCTGAGCAAGTACGTGTTCTCGACCGATCACAAGATCATCGGGATCCAGTTCCTCATCATGAGCCTCATCTTCCTGCTGCTTGGCGGGGTGCTGGCGATGGTGATGCGCTGGCAGCTCGGCTTTCCCGGCAGGCCGATGCCCGGCGGCGGCGTGCTGCCGGAGACGATGGCGCCCGGCGGAATCGTCCTGCCGGAGTTCTACAATTCGCTCGTGACCATGCACGGGACGTTCATGGTGTTCTTCGCCATCATGCCGCTGCTCGTGGGCGTGTTCGGGAACTACCTGATCCCGCTCAAGATCGGTGCGCACGACATGGCGTTCCCGCGCATCAACATGGCCTCGTTCTGGATCGCCGTCCCGGCGGGGATCCTGATGCTTGTGGGCTTCTTCGTCGAAGGGGGCCACGCCTCGGCGGGGTGGACCTCCTACGCGCCGCTCAGCGCGAACAGCGAGTACTCCCGCGTCAGCACCGGGCAGATCATATGGTGCGTGAGCCTCATCGTCCTCGGACTCTCGTCGATCCTGGGGTCGTTCAACTACATCACGACGATCGTCAACATGCGCGCGCCGGGCATGGGATGGTTCCGGCTGCCGCTGAGCATCTGGTCGCTGTTCGTGACCGCAATCCTGGTGCTGCTGGCAATGCCGGTGCTCTCCGGCGCCATCATCATGCTGCTCTTCGACCAGACACTCGGGACGCACTTCTTCAATCCGACGCTGGGGGGGCAGCCGCTGCTCTGGCAGCACCTGTTC
>JANNHC010000573.1:0-2509 GCA_031404215.1 Acidobacteriota bacterium | reverse complement strand
TGATCGTGTTGCTCGTGCCGCTTTTCGCCGTGCTGGTTCCCGCCATGCGCTTCGCACCGTCGATCTATACATGGCGCGTTCGCAGCAAGATCGCACGGTGGTATGGCGAATTGCCCTGCCCGCGAAGGCGGCCACGAGCATCAGCAGCGACGAGGCCGGCAGGTGGAAGTTGGTCACCATGCCGTCAATCACCTGGAAGCGATGTCCGGGATAAATGAAGATCGACGCGGCCGCTGCGCCTTCGGACACCCGGCCGTCGCCTCGCAGCGCGGCATCCTCCAGGGCGCGTGTGGTGGTTGTGCCGACGGCCACGACGCGGCGGCCGTCCGCCTTGGCGCGTGCGATCGCGGCCGCCGTGTCCCGCGAGATGTCGTAGCTCTCGGAATCGACGACGTGATCTTCAACCCGCTCAACGCCCACGGGCTTGAAGGTTCCGTACCCAACGTGCAGCGTCACCTCGGCTCGCTCGATGCCGCGGCGTTCGAACGCGTCCACGATGTCCCGGCTGAAATGAAGCCCCGCGGTGGGGGCGGCCACCGATCCCCGTATGCGCGCAAAAATCGTCTGGTAGCGTTCACGGTCCGCCGCCGTGTCGTCGCGCTTGATGTAGGGCGGCAACGGCACGTGGCCCAGCGCATCGACCAGCCGATCCACGTCCTCGCCCGATTCTGACCACAACCGGATCGTCCGCCGTCCCCGGAAGTGGCGCGCGATCACTTCCGCCTCGAGTGCGCCGGCCGGTCCCTCGAACCGCACGCGGGCGCCGGGCTTGAGCTTTTGTCCGGGATGCATGAGCGCGTCAGCCGTGCGCACACCGGAATCATCGAGTCCGTCGTCCTGGTCGCGCGTTACCGGGCCGAGCAGCAGACACTCCACGGCGCCTCCGCTGGGCACGCGATGACCCAGCAGCCTCGCGGCAAAGACCCTCGTGTTGTTGACGACCAGCAGATCCCCCGGGTGAAGGATCGACGGCAGGTCGGCGACGCCGGTGTGACGACATGCACCCGATGCGCGATCGAGGACGAGGAGCCGGGACGTGCCGCGCGGCAGCGCGCGCTGCGCGATCAGCTCATCAGGCAGGTCGAAGTCGAAGTCGGAGACGTCCACGCTGTTTTACGTTTCGGGCTCGGCTGTGCGAGGAGCCGGTCGCCGGGTTACTCAATGTACTGCGGTACAATCGCCAGGTCGATCATTGATGGCTGACAACGAACGCAAGCACGTCCTGCCGACGAAGCCCTCCGCCGATGTCGTGGTGATCACGCCGGAACCGGGCGCCGGCGGTTCCGAGTCCGCATCGACTGGAACGCCCGTCGTGAGTGTCAGGAACATTGCCCTCTCCGTGCTGGCGGTGCTGGCGACCGTGCTGGTCCTGCAGTACGCCCAGTCGGTCCTCATCCCTATCGTGCTCGGGACACTCATCAGCTATGGCCTCGCGCCGTTCGTGGGCGCGCTCAATCGCTTTCACGTGCCGCGCGCCATCGGCGCCGCCGTGGCGGTGGCGACGCTGGTGACCGCGATGGGGCTGGCCGTCTACACGCTCAGCGACGAGGCGATGGCGATCGTGAGCGACGTCCCGCAAGCGGCCCAGCGCATCCGGCAGCGGCTGCGCGCGAACCGCGACTCCACCGGCGGCGCCATCCAGAGGATGCAGGAGGCCGCGACGGAAATCGACCGCGCCGCGCAGGAGGCGTCGAAGCCGAGCGCGGCCGAGAAGAACCTGGCGGCGGAAGCCAAGGAGCAGACCGGCGTCCAGAAGGTCGAGATTGTACCGCCGCCTTTCAGGGCCACGGACTACTTGTGGTCGGGCGGCGTCGGCCTGTTCGGATTCGCGGGGCAATTCGTCCTGGTGCTGTTTCTCGTGTACTTCTTCCTCGTCACGGGCGATCTGTACAAGCGCAAGCTCGTGAAGATCGGAGGCCGGACGCTGTCGGAGAAGAAAATCACCGTGCAGATCCTGGACGAGATCAACCTGCAGATCGAAAACTTCATGCGGGTCCAGGTGTTCACCAGCGTGCTCGTCGCCGTTGCGACCGGCATCGCACTGTGGCTGTTCGGGGTCGATCATCCGATCGTGTGGGGCCTGCTCGCGGGCATCTTCAACTCCATCCCGTATGTCGGTCCGCTCATCGTCACCGGCGGCCTCGGAGTGGTGACGTTCATGCAGTTCGATGACTTGCTGAAAACGTCCTATGTGTGCGGCGTCGCGTTTGCGATTACAAGCGCGGAGGGCTTCCTTCTGACGCCCGTGCTCATGAGCCGCGCCGCGCAGATGAATCCCGTCGCCATCTTCGTCGGTCTGCTGTTCTGGAGCTGGATCTGGGGCATCTGGGGCACCGTGCTCGCCGTGCCCATGCTGATGATGTTGAAGGCCGTCTGCGACCACGTCGAAAGCCTGCAGCCGATCGGGGAATTGCTGGGCGAGTGACTCTCCAATCCCTAATCCCTAATCCCCAATCCCTCATCCCTCATCCCTTATCCCTCATCCCTTATCCTTGAGCCCCCTTACAAC
>JANNHC010000572.1:0-2174 GCA_031404215.1 Acidobacteriota bacterium | reverse complement strand
GTGTTGGCATCATCATGGGCTCGTCGAGCGACTGGGAGACGATGCAGCACGCCGCAGACGTGCTGACGCAGCTCGGTGTTCAGCACGAGTCGAAGATCGTCTCGGCGCATCGCACGCCGGATCTGCTGTTCGAGTACGCCGAGGAGGCGGAGCGCCGTGGGATCTGGGTGATCATTGCCGGGGCCGGCGGCTCAGCGCACCTCCCTGGGATGACGGCGGCGAAGACGCGCCTGCCGGTGCTCGGGGTCCCGGTGCAGAGCAAGGCGTTGTCCGGTCTCGACTCCCTGCTGTCGATCGTGCAGATGCCGCGCGGGATCCCGGTGGCGACGCTCGCGATCGGCGAGGCCGGCGCGGTCAACGCGGGGCTGTTCGCGGCTGCGATCATCGCGCTCCACGATCCCGCAGTCGCCGACAAGCTCGACGCGTATCGCAAGGCCCAGACGCAGCGCGTGCTCGACGAGAAGCTCCCGTGAACCCACTCGTACCGGGCGCGACGATCGGCGTGCTCGGTGGCGGGCAGCTCGGTCGGATGCTCGCCGTGACCGCGCGGCAGTTGGGCTACCGGATCGTCGTCCTCGATCCGAGTCCGCGCTGTCCCACCGCGCAGGTCTCCGACGGAGTCGTCGTCGGTGCGCTCGATGATCTCGAGGCTGCGCGGCACCTCGCGAAGCAGGTCGACGTGATCACGCTCGATACCGAACACGTGCCTGCCCACATCCTGGTCGAGCTCGAGGCGATCGCGCCGGCGCGTCCGGGCGCGAGCGTGCTGCGCACGATCCAGGATCGCCTGGTCCAGAAAGAGTTCCTCGATCGGATCGGGATGCCGCAGGCGGCGTGGGCACCAGTCGGCGATCCGGAGGAGCTCGAAGCTGCGCTCGCCAAGGTCGGGCGCCCGGCGATCCTCAAGGTTCGGCGCGCCGGCTACGACGGCAAGGGCCAAGTCCGGATCGATCCCGATACAGATGCCGTCGCGCAGATCGCGCGCCTGCGTGGGGAGCTCGCGGTCGCCGAGGAGGTCGTCAAGTTCACGCGCGAGATCTCCGTGATCCTGGCGCGCGGTCTCGGTGGCGAGATCCAGATCTATCCGATCGCGGAGAACGCGCATCGCCGGCACATTCTCCACACGACCCGTGCGCCGGCGCCGATGGCGGATGCACAGCGGAAGCGGGCGCACGCGGTCGCGGTCGCGTGCGCCGAGGCGCTCGGGCTCGTCGGCGTGATGGCGGTCGAGATGTTCGAGCTGCCCGACGGGCAGTTACTGGTCAACGAGATCGCGCCGCGCACGCACAACAGCGGCCACTACACCTACGGTGCCTGCGCGACGTCGCAGTTCGAGCAGCATGTCCGCGCGGTCTGTGGCCTGCCGCTCGGGGATCCGCGGGCGTTGACCGGCGCCGTGATGGTCAACCTGATCGGTGACCTATGGGCTGCGGGTCCACCTGCGTGGCATCACGTGCTCGCACGGCCGGAGGCGCGCCTGCACCTTTACGGCAAGGACGCCCCGGCGCCGGGTCGGAAGATGGGCCACGTGGTGCTGCTCGACGACGACACGGAGCGATCCTTGACCACCGCGGAAGCCCTGATTTCGGTCCTAACCCCCCGATCGTGATAGGTTTGCCGCCAGGGAATGGCAACCCTCGTCTATCCGACGCTGACGGCGTCGACCGTTCGTTCGCGTTCGGAAACGAACCGGTGAACGGTTGATCAGCGACATGTTAAGGGACATGGGGTCCTCGTCCCGGACCAGCGCGATTCTGATCCCGCACTCGCCGGGTCGTCTCGCCAGCCTGACCGATCAAATGCGCAACGCCTGATCGAGGCCGACCAGGTCCGAGTGCCCGAACCTGCCCCAGGGACGTTGGCTGAGTTGAGACGAGCGTTTGATGACGAGCAGATTGGGCCGACGCGGCGCGACACGAACTCTCTGTGGAAACGGTCGGGGTCTAGTGGCTCGTGACGCCGAGGCGTTCCCTCGACTCCGGATGCCCAGGCGAAATGATCGCGTCGTGCAACGTCCGATGACCCTTCCCGCGGATGACGGCGTCGAGCTTGACGGCCAGTGGACCTGACGTAACGAGCATGGACGTTTCTCTGTTGCGCGAGACCCTCCTGAGCCCGCCCGTGCTGTCGTTCGCACTGGGGGCGGGCGCGGCGTTTGCCCGGTCGGACCTCGA
>JANNHC010000571.1:0-4690 GCA_031404215.1 Acidobacteriota bacterium | reverse complement strand
CAGAGCGGAGCGTGCATATCCCAGACCTCGTGGTAACCCATTTGTTGGCAATTGCTTACAGGTTCATAGCTACAGGATTGATGTCGAATCTGTCTGGATGAGGACAGGATTGTCCGGGAGAGACGTCCGCCCCCTGCGTGCGGCATCGACACCGATCGCACTATTTCGCGGATCCCTGGATCGGACGTGCGCGGCATTATACGTTATGGGTGCAGAGCGCAGCCGTGGTCGAAAACAAGATCTTCCAGGCGCTGGCGGACCCGAGCCGCCGGGCAATCTTCGAGTCGATCATGCGTGGCGAGACGGCGGTGAAGGACCTCACGGCGCGCTTCGACATCTCGCAGCCGGCGGTCTCGCAGCATCTCGCCACTTTAAAAGACGCCGGCCTGGTGAACGGCCGGCGCGAGGGGCGCTGTGTCTACTACCGGGTGAAGCCCGGCGGGATGAAACCGGTCATCGATTGGATTCTGCACTACCGCGCCTTCTGGACGGAGCACGTCGATCGCCTTGAAAAACTGCTGGAGAGAATGGACGAATGAACCCCATCGACAAAACCGCCCCGTCGCAAACCGAATGCATTTCATTCGAATTCGATTTGCATCATTCGTCGGAGAAGGTGTGGCGCGCGCTCACCGACCCCGCGCTGCTGACCGAGTGGCTCCTGCCCGTCGTCGGGCTCAAGCTCGAGCCGGGCGCCGCGTTCACGTCGTCGGCTTCGGCTTGGACACTGTCGTGACTTTCACGCTCACGCCCACTGCGTCGGGCACCCGCCTGTCCCTCGTGCAGTCGGGCTTCAAACCGGACCAGAAGCAGAACTTTGGTGGCGCGCGTTACGGCTGGAAGATGATGGGCGGGAAGCTCGTCGACCTGCTCGGGAGGATCCCATGAACAACTTGATTCGGCAGACCCACCGCTGGCTGTCCATTGTGTTTACGTTGACGGTCATCGCCAACTTCGTTGCGCTGACGCAAGGGCAGCCTCCCGCGTGGGTGACCTACTCGCCGCTGCCCCCGCTCGCCTTGCTCCTGTTCAGCGGGCTGTACTTGTTCGTGCTGCCGTATGCCACCAGGTGGCGCAGCGCGCGACGCATATCGAGGCATCTCTCAGCATGATGAAGATCAAGGAACCCGGCGACTGCCGTCGCTTTCACGAATATCAGCACGGGCACATCGACAGGCGATCGTTCCTGGACGGCGCGGGGAGGTTCGCCGTGGGCGGGCTGACGGTCGGCGCCATCTTCGGGATGATGCGGCCCAACTATGCCTGGGCCCAGCAGGTGGCGAAGGAGACCCACCCGGCCTCCGCCCGCGTTCTCGATCGGCTCAGAACCCGCTTCACGTTCCAGATTTCGGTCGACGTGGCCACCCTGGAGCAGGGTCTCGCGGTTGCCGGTGCGGCGCTGGCGTGTGGGGTCAGCATCGTCGAAATGGGGACGCCGCTGGTCAAGAGCGCAGGCGTCTCGAACGTCGTACCAGCCTTCCGGAAGCAGTTTCCCGAGGCGCTCCTGCTGGCCGACATGAAGACCATGGATGGCGGTGCCTCCGAGGCGCGCGGCGTCTATGCGGGCGGCGGCAACATCGTTGATTTCCTCGCACTCGCCGGTGCGGCTACGGCGAAAGCGATCTGCGCCGTGCGCGACGAGTTCAGGCGCGCCGGCCCCGAACTGCCGCGGCTCGTCTTCGCCGATATCATGGTGCCGCACCAGGGCCCGGCCGCGCAGGCGGGTGAGGTCGCCCTCCGCATGCTCGAGGCCGGTGTGGACGCCGTCGGCGTTCACCTGCAGTCCGACGCGCGGCGCGCCGACCCTAAACTCATCGAGAGCGACTATCTCGGCGACATGGCCCGCGCCATCTTCGAGCTGGTCGGCAAGGCCGCCCCGGTGCAGGTGGTTGGCGGGCTCAGCATCGCACAGGCGAAAAGCCTTGCCCGGGCGGGGCTGCGCGCCTTCGTCATCAGCGGCAATCTCGGCCACCCGGACTCCCGCGCTCGCTACGACCTGCCGCCAGCCCAGATCGAGCGGGACGTCGCCGGTTTCATCGCCGAGGTCTCGAGCGCCTAGAGGCGGCGACCGCCGGCCTGCCTGAATTGGCCGTGATCGCTGAAGCGAACACTTCGCTTTCATAGATCACCATGTTCGCCGACGAGAACACGGGGACGATGTAGCCATTGCTGTCGAAAATAGTAAAGGGGCCAATGCCAGCCCTCGGCCGAGACTACAGGATCAGGCGCGCGCCGCCGGTTCTGTCTTGTCCAGCAGAACCGCCACCAGCATGTCGCTGATGACGTTGGTCACCGCGCGCGCCCGGCCGACCAGCCAGTCCACGGTCAGGAGCAGCGGCAGGATTTCCACGGGCAGGCCGACGGTGGTCAGGACCAGCGCCAGGGAAATCAGGCCGGCATCGGGCACGCCGGAGATCCCCACACCGGCCACGATGCAGCCGAAGGCGGCTACCAGTTGCTGACTGAGGGAAAGATCCAGTCCGTGGACTTGCGCGACGAAGAGCACCGCCAGCGCCTCGTATAAGAGGATGCCGTCGTTATTCAAGTTGGTGCCGACGCACGCCGCCAGCCGCGCCGACTGCGGCGAGACGTGCATCCGGTCAAGGGCGGCGAGCGTGACCGGAAGGGTCGCGAGGCTGCTCGCCGCGCCGACCGCGTAGAGCACCGGGTCGCGCACGCCGCGCCAGAATTGCCGGAGCGGCATCCGCGCCACCAGCACGACCCACGCCTGGTAGATCACCAGGACGTGGATCGCAAGGCCGAGGAGGGCGACGGCGACGTAGACCGCCAGCCCCTTGAACGGCGCGAATCCCTGCTCGCCCACCGTCTTCGCGACGACTCCGAAGACGGCGAAGGGGATGAGGCGAATCACCCAGCCCAGCAGGATCTCGGTCGAGCGAAACGCCGTGGAGACCAGGTCTTCGATGGCGCGGTAGCCGGTCTCGCCGCGCGACGTCTGCTCGCGCTTGACCGCTCTCAGCGCCAGCCCGACGGCGACCGAGAGCAGGATGATCGTGATGACGAGGTTCTCCCTGAACGGGTCGACGAAGTTCGTCGGGATGTAGCCGCTCACCGTCTTCAGAAAATCGATCTTCCCGGTCGGGACGGCCGCGGGCGCCGCCGTGAGCGCCGGCATGGTCATGTGGCGGCCGGGCTGCAGCCAGTTCGACAGACCAAGTCCGATCGCGAGCGCGATCGTGGTGTTGATCGACGTGATCACGATCAGCCGGCCGGCCGCACGGGCGGTGATTTCCGTTTTGAGAAACGCGTCGAGAATGGCAAACAGCAGCAGCGGGACCGCAAACAGCTTGACCAGCTGAATGACGACCCTGCCGATCTCGCCGAGGATGGCGGCGTCCTTGCCAAGCCACGCCCCGGTCGCCACGCCGAGCGTGAGGCCGGTCAGGATTTGCAGGTAGAGGGGAACGCGTGGAGAGGTCAACGCAGGAATACTACGACAGACTCAGGCCAAACAGGGCTGCCCGGCCCCTCGACCTACTTCGACGCGCCAGCAGCACGTCGAGGTCGAGCAGGCCGCGGCCTCGGGCGTGGCTGCCGAATTCAAGGCGGGCTACTTCGCGGCGCGCGCGGCGGCGAAATAGCTGACGCATTTGTCCCGCCAGGCGGCGGCGTCGTCGGTCTGGCGACCGAGTTTCGCGAGGACGGCCTCGTAGCGCGGCTGATCGATCTTCCCCTGCAGCGCTCGCCAGCGCGTCTCGAGTCCCTTGGCCTCCTCCGCGCCGCGGCCGTAGACGGCGACCAGCTCGTCCCACAGCGTGCGCCCGGACTTCATGCGGTAGTCCCAGGGAAGATGGTGGAACCACAGAAGCAGCTCGTCGGGGGTGGACTTGGGGTCGCTCCACAACTCGCGCAGCGGGGAGCGGTACTGGTCCACACCGCCGCTGCCGCGCTTCGTACGGTCGATGCCGATGCCGGACGCGTCGGCGCGGTGATAGACGGTCGCCGACCAGTCCAGGCGGCGGGGATCGGTGTTCTCCGGCATCGGGGCGTAGTGGTTGCCACCTATCAAATGATGCAGGCCGAGCGGCATCGTGTAGTGGACGTAGACTTCGCGCGAGTCGAGCATGATCGAGCGGATCGCCGCGACGAGATCGGGAGACGTCCCCCACGTCATCCGGATCCACTCGTCGGCGATCGCGGCGGCGCCCAGGCCGGGATTCCAGGCGAGCCGCCCGTACGCGTACCAGTTCGCCTGCCCGAAGTCGTGGCCGGTCCAGTTGGCGTCCATCCCGGTGTTCGCGACGCCGGCGATCGCCGGGACGTATTTCGCGACCACCGAACCCTTTCCGTTGGCGTAGGTGTCGGCGTCGAGGAACTCCTTCCACATCGGCGCCAGGTAGACGAGGTGATTGGAGTGGCCCAGATACTCCTGCGTGATCTGCAGCTCGGCCATCAGCGGCGTCTTCGACATCGCGCCGAAGAGCGGATGAAACGGCTCGCGCGGCTGAAAGTCGAGCGGGCCGTTCTTGGTCTGGACGAAGACATTCGCGCGAAATTTGTCGTCGAGCGGCACGAACTCCATGTAGGCGCGCTTGACGCGATCGGGGTCGACGTCGGCGTTGTAAACAAAAGCCCGCCACATGACGATGCCGCCGTGGGGGGCGAGTGCGTCGGCGAGGAGGTTGGCGCCGTCGGCATGCGTGCGCCCGTAGTCCTGCGGCCCGGGCTG
>JANNHC010000570.1:0-1884 GCA_031404215.1 Acidobacteriota bacterium | reverse complement strand
AACGTCGTGAGAGCGTATGACCACACCTGTCACACCACCGCCGTAGACTGGCTTCATGAGGCTCCCGCACTGGTTCGGAGAAACGGTTACCACCTACGACACGACGCTCGGCCGGCTTCCATCGTTGTTGCCGGTGTTCGAACGCCGAGCGCGACTCAGCCAGCGTCCGTGGGGGCGCCGGGAGTAGCCTCATCCGTGACATAGCGCACGATCCTGCCGCCACGTTCGAGCTCGGCGAGGGTCTCCTCGACAATCGGCGCATAGTGCTTCATGAACCAGTCCCGAAACAATGCGTTCGGCACCGAGACCCGCAGCACTACGCCGACGTCAGAAATGAACCTGGTGGGCATGAACCAAGTTGAGAACGCAAAACGGTTCTTCCTCCCCTCGACGCGTGACAGCACCTGATCCCAGATACTGCTGGTGTTCATATCGGCCCTCCAATCACTGACGCTGCCGGGCGCGTTCGGTTCCTGGTCGGAGATTACCATCGTCGGTCCGCGTCGGTGCGATTCCCACCTCCTTGGCGCCACGGCGGAGCATACCCACAGTAGAATCCCTTCGCCACGGCCGCGCCAGAAGGGTCGCGTACGCGGCCAGAAGCGTGCTCGTCATTCTGATGCTGCTCGTTTCGCCCCGCGGCCGACAGGCCGGCGGAGATTCCGCTGTGGCCCGCTGCGCGCCGGGCTCGGAAGGGAAGCCATTACGCCCCCGTTCGCGGTCAACCGCTATCGGGTTTTGAAACCAGTTCTGGCGATTTCCGTCCGCGCGGATTATGGGATGCTGAGGAACCATGGATTACTGCGAACATTGCGAAGGGCAGCGTTTCGACAGGGCGCGCGCCCTCCGCGCCCTGCGACAGATCCGCCGCCAGTTGCCCAACGCGGCCCGGCTGGACGGCGACGAGGCGATTAAACTGGCACTGCGCGCCCTGCGCGAGCTCGACATTCCCCATCTCGACATCGAACTCGACGACGAGATTGTTCACTGACGCTTGCCTATCGATTCTGAGCGCGGCGGCTCGTCCTTCGCAACATTTTCGATCGACGCGACTCCTGCCGAGAATCCGCAGGCCTCCAGGCGGTATTTCCCTCACGCTGCGGAGAATCCGTCACGCGGGCCCTGCTGGTATTCCTCTTGCAGCGAGCCCATGCGAAGACGCAGCATAAAGGATGGCCCGGCGTCGCAGCCCGCGGTCTTCCGCCTGTTTCGGTGAGGCGCGGCTGGTGATGCCCCACCGTTCGCGCACGCACTGCCGGTTTACCGGCGCGCGGGTGCCGACGGATCGCCAAACAGCAGGTCGGCGAGCAGACGCTCGCACGCCCCGGGGTGGGTCCGGCTGCCGACGCCGGTCCATGGATCCGGGTTCAGGACAAGTTAACGCAGATGCAGCAATCGACTGACGTCAGGAGGTCTCCCATGATGCGCACGTACTGGACAACCGGATTGGTTCTGATGGCCATGATCGGCCTTGGCTTGACGCCCTCTGCTGCGCCCCAGGCGCAGCGCGAGCAGCCAAAGCCGACGATCAAGCGCGTCCCGGTGCGCCCGATCGAGTCGATCGAGGGCAAGGAGAGCTTCGTGGCGTACTGCGCCGTGTGCCACGGCAAAGGCGGCAAGGGCGACGGGCCGGCGGCCCCGGCGCTGAAGGCGCTGGTGCCGGACCTGACGATCCTCGCGAAGAAGAACGGCGGCACGTTCAGCGCCGTGGATGTCCAGGCGACGATCAGCGGCACGAACAAGTGGCCGAGCTCGCACGGCAGCAGCGACATGCCGATGTGGGGGCCGGTGTTCCGCTCGCTGCAGCCTGAGACGGGCATGGTGATGCTCCGCGTGAGGAACCTCGTCGACTACATCGAATCGATTCAGGTCAAGTAGATCGCT
>JANNHC010000569.1:0-8765 GCA_031404215.1 Acidobacteriota bacterium | reverse complement strand
AGGCCGCAGCTTATCCAAAAAGCGCACCACGTGTCAAGCAGAGAGCGCGGCCACCAACTCATCCGGACCCCTTCGCCATCCCCATTTTTCCACGGAGGTTCCGTGAGCCTAAGCTTTCGCGAGCGTCATGTCGAGCGCGGGGGGAATCGCTTTCGCCACACGGTCGGCGTCGGCGTACGGGATGTCCATCACGCGCGCCACGTCGCGCACGACGGCCCGGGCCTTCATCGTGCCAAACGTGATGATCTGGGCCACGTTCGCGCGCCCGTACTTCTGCGTGACATACTCGATGACCTCGCCGCGCCGGCGCTCGCAGAAATCGATGTCGATATCAGGCAGCGAGACGCGCTCGGGATTGAGGAAGCGCTCGAAAATCAGGTCGTACGCGATGGGATCGACGTCCGTGATCCGCAGGCAGTACGCCACGAAGCTGCCCGCAGCCGAGCCGCGGCCCGGGCCGACCGGGATGCCCTTCTCGCGCGCATACCGGATGAAATCCCAGGTGATCAGGAAATACCCGGGGTACTTCATCTGCTTGATCATCTCGATTTCATACGCGAGCCGGCGCTCGTACTCGTCGATCGTGTGCGTGAGGACGCCGCGCGCAGCGAGATCCTTGAGGCGCGACAGCCGCTGGACGAAGCCCTCGCGGACGACGTGTTCGAAGTAGTCGTCGAGCGTGAACCCGGCCGGCACGTCGAAGTTCGGCAAGTGGTTGACCGTGCCAGAGAGATCGACGTGGCTGCGCTCCGCGATGCGCAGCGTGTTGGCGAGCGCCTCCGGAAAGTCCTTGAAGACCTCCGCCATCTCCGCAGATGTCTTCAGGTAGAACTGGTCGCCGTGATACCGCAGCCGCTCGGTGTCGTTGACCGACTTGCCGGTGCCGATGCACAGCAGGACGTCGTGCGGTTTGAAGTCCGAGTTCTGCAGGTAGTGCACGTCGTTCGTGACGACGAGCGGGAGGCCGAGATCCTTCGCGATGGGCTGCAGACCGACATTGACGATGCGCTGATCGTCGATGCCCTGATACTGCATCTCGAGGAAGAAATTGCCGGGGCCGAGAATGTCGCGATACGCCGCCGCCGCCGCGATCGCCTTCTGCTGCTGCTCGGTGCGGATTCCGGTGGCGACCTCGCCTTTCAGGCAGCTGCTGAGACCGATCAGTCCCGCGGCATGCCGGGCCAGCAGTTCCTTGTCGATGCGCGGCTTGTAATAGAAGCCTTCGGTGTAGCCCGCCGAGACGAGCTTGATCAGGTTGTGGTAGCCCTCTTTCGTCTGCGCGAGCAGCACGAGATGGTTGGCCGTTTCGCCCGGCGTCCCGCTCCTGGTCCGGCGGTCGCCCGGTGCGACGTAGACCTCGCATCCGAGGATCGGATTGATGCCGCGCTTCCGTGCCTGGTCGTGGAAAATCACCGACGAGAACATGTTGCCGTGCTCGGTGATGCCGACGGCCGGCATCTTCAACTCCGCCGCGCGGTCGAGCAGTTCCTCGATCCGGCACGCGCCGTCGAGCAACGAATACTCGGAGTGAAGATGCAGGTGGACGAAGTCAGTCATAACGAATTGCTGATTGTTGATTGACGTTGCCGGCCGTTGGATGGGCGCCAATCAGCAATCGACAATCGACAATCACACATTCCAATTCACTCCCACTCGATCGTGGACGGCGGCTTCGAGCTGATGTCGTACACGACGCGGTTGATGCCCTTGACCTCGTTCACGATGCGCGACGAGATCGTGGCGAGGAGGTCGTGCGGGAGCCTCGCCCAGTCGGCCGTCATGCCGTCGCGGCTCTCGACGGCGCGGATCGCGATCGTGTATTCGTAGGTCCGGGCGTCCCCCATGACGCCGACGCTCTGCACGGGCAGCAGCACGGCGAATGATTGCCACAGCCGCCGGTACCATCCCGCCCGCTTCACTTCCTCCGCCACGATGTGATCGGCGCGCCGGACGAGATCCAGGCGGGGCCCGGAGACCTCTCCGAGGATCCGTACGGCCAGGCCGGGGCCCGGAAACGGTTGCCGCCAGACGAACTCGTCTTCGAGTCCAAGCTCCTGCCCTACGAGCCGGACCTCGTCCTTGAAGAGCAGGCGTAACGGTTCGACCAGCGTGAACCGCATGCGCTCGGGCAACCCGCCGACGTTATGGTGGCTCTTGATCACGTGTGACGGCCCGATGACCGACACGCTTTCAATCACGTCCGGATACAACGTCCCCTGGCCCAGAAAATCGAACGCGCCAAGCTTCTGCGCTTCGGTCTCGAACACGTCGATGAACGCCGCCCCGATGATCTTGCGCTTCTGCTCAGGGTCCGTGATCCCGGCCAGGCGATCGAGAAACAACGTCGACGCGTCGACGAAGATGAGCGGCAGCGCGAGGCGCTCGAACCGGTGCCGGATCTGCGCGGCTTCGTCCTCGCGCATGACGCCGTTGTCCACGAAGATGCAGGTCAGGCGATCGCCGATCGCGCGGTGGATCAGCATCGCCGCGACCGTGGAATCCACCCCGCCGCTCAGGCCGCACACCACGCGGCCGCCGCCGACCCGCTCCCGAATCCGTTCGGTCGCCTCCTGCACGAACGACGACATCGTCCAGTCGCCCGTGCACCCGCACACGCCGTACGCGAAATTGCGCAGGATGTCGAGGCCATGATCGGTGTGCGCGACTTCGGGATGAAACAGGAGCGCATAGAGGCGGCGCTCGTCGGCAACCATGGCCGCGACGGGCGCGTTCGCGCTGGTCGCGGTGACCCGAAAGCCCGGCGGCGCGGTCTTCACCAAGTCGCCGTGGCTCGCCCACACGCGCAGGCTGGACGGCACCGAGGCAAAGAGCGGCGCGTCGGGTTGCACGTCGATGGTCGCGAGCCCGAATTCCCGGTGCGGCGCGGGCGCCACCTCTCCGCCGAGCGCGTGCGTCATCAGCTGCATGCCGTAGCAGATGCCGAGCACGGGAACCCCCGCATCGTACACGGCGCGGTCGCAGTGCGGCGCGCCAGCCTCGGACACGCTCTTGGGGCCGCCGGACAGGACGATGCCGGCTGGACGCCGGCGCTCGATCTCCGCCATCGGAGTGTCGAAGGGAAGAATCTCCGAGTAGATGGACAATTCGCGAAGCCGGCGCGCTATCAGCTGAGTGAATTGCGAGCCGAAATCAAGAACGACGATGGTCTGGTGATTCACGGGGGAGTGCAGCAATCTTGTCAGGGCCCCTTATTATAAGACGTGCTTCATCTTCGCACCACTCTTCTTCTCGCGGGCGCGGCCATCCTCAGCTCGCCGATGAGCGATGTGCAGGTGTTGCCATCCGCGATTCGCTGGAGCGTGGCCATTGCGGCGCGCCCCGCGGCGCCGCCCGTGATCGATGGCGACCGGATCCTGGTCGTGCTGCAGTCTGGCGTCGTATCGTCGCACGGTGTCAGCGACGGCGCCGAAGCCTGGCACGTGGAGCTGCGAGCCGATCAGCCGGTCGCGGTCGACGGACCGCGGGTCTTCATTGCCGCCGGCGACATGATTCATGCCCTGGACGCGGCGAGCGGCTCAGTCGTGTGGCGCACGCCGTCCGGCAAGGTCACGGCGCCCATGATCGCGCAGGATGGGTGGCTGGTGGCGGCCACGGCCGGCGGGTTGGCCGCGTTTCGAAACGCCGACGGCTCGAAGGTCTGGAGCCGCGACATCGGCGACCAGCATCTGCGCGCCACGATCGAAGGCGACAACCTCTATGTCCCGCTGACCGACGGGCATCTCGCCGCGCTCGATCTCCAAACGGGTACGGAGCGATGGGTCAGGCATCTTGCGGGCGACGTGAGCGAGGTGCTCGCGTTTCCGGACCGCGTCTACGTCGGGTCCGCAGACAAGTTCTTCTATTGTCTTGATGCGGACGACGGGGAGACGGCGTGGCGGTGGCGGATTGGCGCGGTGCTCAGGGGTCGTCCCGCGGCGGAGGGCGTGCGCGTGTTCGTCACGGCGGTGGATAACGTGACGCGCGCGTTCGACCGCCTCAGCGGGGCGCTCCGCTGGCATGCCAGTGTGCCGTTTCGCCCCTCGGCCCCGGGCGTCGTGGGATCGATGGTCGTCGTTCCAGGCAACGGCGCAGAGGTTCGCGCGTTCGAGGCGGCAACCGGACGCCCCGCCGGTCAGATCAAGTTTGACGAGGCCCTGGTCACGCCGCCCGCCTTCGGATCGGTCGGCGGCGGCGTCGTGATGGCGGCGTTCACGGGGAGCCTCAACAACCAGTGGAAACTTGTGCTGTCGGGTCCGCCGGCCGTCCCCCCGCAAGATCCTCATGAATAGCGGCCGCAAGGCGTCGCACCCCCTCCCGTATCTGGTTGTGCGCGGGCGCCGAGAACGAGAGCCGCATCAGGTTCGCGCCGCCGTCATTCACGAAGAAGGCGCTGCCCGCCACGAACACGACGCCGTGGCGAACCGCGCACGCGATCAGGCGATCCGCGTCGATGCTCTCCGGCAGCCTCGCCCACAGAAAAAAGCCGCCGCGCGGATCGGGCCAGGTGACCGTGCCGCCGAGCGCCTCGCGCAACGCATCGACCATGACGTCGCGTTTGTCCGCGTAGTGCTTGCGAAGCAACGGCAGTTGGCGGTCGAGGACGCCGGACCGGCCCGCCTCGTACACCATGCGCTGATCAAAGACGCCGGTGCACAGGTCTGCCGCCTGCTTCGCCATCTCGAACTTCGTGACGAACGGCGCGGGCGCGTCCATCCACGCGACGCGGTAGCCGGGTGCGAGCGTTTTCGAGAAGCTGCTCAGGTAGATGACCCGTCCTTCCGAGTCGTCTGCCTTCATCGGGCGCACGTCCGCCTCGCTCGCTGAATCCTCGAAGTACAACTCGCGGTACGGATCGTCTTCGAGAATGAGGACGTCGCGTGACGCGGCCCACTCGAGCAGCTGCTGGCGCTTCCGGAGACCGATCAACAGGCCGGTCGGGTTCTGAAAGTTGGGCACCAGGTACAGGAAACGCACGCGCCGGCCGATCCTGACGAGCCGTGCGTGGATGTCGTCAAGCGCCGCGAGGTCGATGCCGTCGCGTTCCTGCGACACGCCCTCCATGTGGGCCCGCGCGTTGCGGAACGCCGTGATGGCGCCCGTGTAGGTGGGCAGCTCGACGAGGACGACGTCGCCGGGGTCGATCAGCACACGGGCGACCAGATCGAGCCCCTGCTGCGATCCGCTCGTGACCAGCAGGCGGTCCAGGGAGGTGGTCACACCCCGGCGGTGCATGATGCCGGCAATGAGATCGAGCAGCGGACGATATCCGCGCGTCGCGCCGTATTGGAGCACGTGGCCATCCGAACCGCTGAGCAGTTTTCGCGCGATATCGGCGAAGTCGCTCCAGGGAAACGTTTCGGGCGCCGGATAGCCGGGCGCAAAGGAAATGATGTCGCGATTCTGGGCGAGGATGGCGCCCATCCGGCGAATGGCGGATTCCTGCATCGCGCCGGCGGCCTGCGAAAGAAAGTGGTCGTAGTTCATCATGCGAGACGCGGGTCGGTCACGTCCGCCGGGTCGGACACGCGCAGCGTCGCGAGGCTGTGCAGGTAGTACCGGTACTGGGTGAGATAGGCGCCGAGCGCCGTGAGCGCGAGGTATTCGAAGACGACGCCGCGCAGCACCCACGCGCCGAGCTGCAGCGGCACCATCGCGAGGCCAACGAACGGGAGCACGGCGATGAGCCCCAGCCCGGCGGTCGCCAGAATTGAGGCCATGGTGGTGATGGCGACGAGCAGCAGCACGACGCCGAAGATCCCCGCGACTTCGCGCAGGCTCCCGCGAATGAATTGCGCGACGCGCCGCATGGCCTCCCGCACCCCGAGGTCTTCGACGGCGATCGCCATCTGGGTCAACAGGTACAGGAAATTGATGAGCGTAATCCAGACGACCAGCGCGCTCGAGGCGAGCGCCGCGGCGAATGTCCAACCGAGCAGCACTCCGGAGTTGCCCGACAGCGCATAGCCACCGACGAGAAAACCCAGATACACGACCGCGGTCACCGCGTAAGCCAGCAGCAGGCACGCCCCGAGCTTTACATACCGGGGGGCAAATGCTCGGCACCCTGCGAGGAACGGCTCGATGTTCGTGACATTGGCGCGACGAAGCGCGGCGAGCCGGAGCGGCGGCCGCTCGATCGGGCCCGCATGCGCCTCGGCTTCCGCCAGGATCGCCACCGTACCTCCCTTGACGATGAACGTCAGCACCGAGGCGCCAAGCACGACGACGAGAAACGACGCGCCGAAGGCGACCAGGGCCAGCGGATTCGCGCCCAGCGCCTGGATGACGCTGCCGATGATTTCCCTGAGGTCTCCCGCCATCACATCTTCCACGTCGGCGCCGAGAAGCAGCACGACCAGAAAAATGCCCCCGACGACCGGTACGCCCAGCAGCAGCTTCAAGGTGCCTTCGGCAATGAACTGCACGGCAATGAGCGGCCAGTTCGCGGCGGCGACGAACGCGCCTCGTTTGAGGGAAGCCTTGAGAGCGGGCGGCTGCGGCATCGGCTGTTGATTGTACCCTTTGCGGTATTCTGCTGCTTCAGTGTCCTCCCCTCTCACTCAGGCGCTGCGCGAACAGCGTGTCAGCTCCCGCCGCCTTCTCCTGAGCGGTGTGCTGCTCGCGTCGCTTGCCGCACTCGGCGGCGGCGCCTTCGAGCTCTGGCGGTTTGGTTCCCATCAGGCAGCCGCCGCGTCGCGTGTCGAACACCGCGTTCGCGGAGTGTTCGATCGGATGACGGCGGCACTGACGCGCGTCGCGGTGGGTGTGGCGATGGATCCCATCGCCGCGCGAGGTCTCACCACGGGTCCTGACGCCGCCCGCGATCTCTTCGAGATCGTCGACCGCCGACTGTCGGAGGCCGGGACCGCGACCGACGCCGTCGCCGTGACGATCTACGACACCAAGGGGGTGGCTCACGCCTGGGTCGGCCGGCCTTCGGATATCCGGGTGCCCGAGCGGCTGGCTGGACCCGCAGCATTTTTCGTGACCCCGTCTCCGCTCGGGCTCCGGCTCGTGCACATCCTGCCGATTTTTGCCGCCGACCAGCGCCGTGTCGGATCGGTGGCGGCCGAGCACGTGCTGTCGCCGGCGCCGGCGGCCGCGGCGATCACACCGAGCGACTACGTGCTCGACACGCCGCTCGGACCTGCAGCCCTGCGCATGCGATGGGAAGGCGCGGGCGATGAGCCTCGCGCGAACGCGTTCCTGCTGTTTGCGCCAGGCGGCGAACCCTTGCTCGAGGTCTCCACGTCTCCGGCAGACCTTGACGGCGCGCGCCGCGCGTGGCGCCGACGTGTGTCAGGAGTCGTGCTTGCCCTCGCCGCGCTGACGATTCTCCTCCTCATCGGTCCTGTGCTGGACCGTCGGTCCGCCGCGACGGCGGCAGGGCCATTCGTGCGTGCAACGGCGATTGCGCTCGTCCTGCTCGCGGGCGGCTCGGCGGCCATCGCGGGCGCGCTGGCGATTGCGCTTGGACGGCATCCGCCGCCTGCCGCCTTGTTGCTGCTGGGCGGGACCACGATCGCCGCGGCCATCGCGCTTCTGGCGGGGCCCGTCGTCCGTCTGCGCATCGGGCTGCGCGGGCGCCGCCGTGATGTCGGCGTTGCGCCGGTCGATTTTCTGTGGCGACAGCTCCTCGCGGGCGCCGTCGTCGCGATCGTGCTCGTGGTGTTCGAGGGGCTGCTTCCCCGGGCGGTCGATCCCGCCACGGTCGATCTGCGGCACTTCTCGCTGCACCCGTGGAATCCCACTCGCCTCGCGCTCCTGACCGGGATCCTCGCCTGCCACGCCGCGGCTCTGTGGATGTGCACGTTGATCCTGAGCGCCGCGCTGGCCCGATGGAGAATCGCGTCGTCCTCGACCGCGCTCCACGCACGCACGGCGCTGCTGTGGATGATCCCCTCCGCCGTGATTGTCGGCCTGGCGTCCGCGCGCGGCTGGACCCTGCCGGCGTTCGGTCTGGCGGCCTCGGCGCTCGTGTGCACGGGCGCGGCGCTGTCGGCTCGACGGGTGGTCGTCTGGTACCGGCACGCGACCGTCGCGGCACGAATCCTGGCGCTCTTTTCCATGTTCCTGCTGCCGGCGCTCCTGCTCTATCCGTCAGTCGACTACTTCGCAGAAGCGGCGACGCGGTCGCTCATCGCGTCGCAGTACGCTGTGCAGGCACAGCGGCATTCCCAGACGCTTCAGGAACGCCTCAGCGACGCCCGTCTCGAGATCGACGCGCTTCCGGTGCTGCCCGCGCTGGTGACCGGTGACCTCGGGGTGTCGCTGACGTCCGAGCGGACCCAGAGCGCATATTTCGTCTGGAGCCGAACGGCCCTCGCGCGCGCGCGTCTGACCTCGGCCGTCGAGCTCTACAACGCCGGGGGCGAGCTGGTCAGCCGCTTCGCGCTGAATCTGCCGGAGTACTCCGGCACGCCGCAGGCGCCCGAGGTCGAGGCCGCGTCGCCCTGCCAATGGGACGTATTCGGCGAGGCCGCGCCGTTCGGCGCCGAAGAGCGGCGCATGCTCCACGCGGCCCGCCAGATCTGCCCGCGCGGCGCGCCGGGCGCGCCGCCGGAACCCGTCGGCACGATCGTCGTGCACGTGCTGTTCGACTACCGCACGCTGCCCTTCATCACGTCCCAGAATCCCTACTTCGAGGTCTTTCGCCGGGACGAAGAGCGCGCGCCGCGCGAGGGCACGACAGGCAGCGACGTCGAAGTCGCGATTTACGGCTGGGGACTCGCGGCGACCTACAGTTCGCCGCACGCCGCCTGGTC
>JANNHC010000568.1:0-9618 GCA_031404215.1 Acidobacteriota bacterium | reverse complement strand
CCCGCATGTCCGGCGCGGCGGTGTCGATGTTAGGCCGCTCGCCGCCTGCGGCGCGGAACTTGTCGCAGATGGCGTCCTTGATTTTCAGGGTGACGAAATCCAGGCTGCGCAGGGGACATTTGATCGCGCTGACCTTGACGCGAAAACTCTGTTCAACATTGAAATAGGTCGGCCAGGGCAGAGCCAGGGCGGCTCGGTAAATATCCTCCTCGCTGCGGTAGGACTGTTCTGCCAGCCGCCACAGAACGCGGCTGGCGACACGGCTCCACAGGTTGACGCGATAGCATAGCGCCAGGTCACCGGCAAAGCCGACGCCACCGTCTGTGGGTTCGATGGCGGCTGCGCCGAGCTTTTCCAGCTCGGCTGCCAATGGGGCTTCCAGGCCGCGCGGGCAAGGGGCGAAAAATTCCCGGGTCGTGGTCATAAGTTATTTCAGTAGTCTGCGCCGGGTCAGCACCAGCGCAATATAAAAGCCGACGCCGCCATAGGCGAGCAACGCCACAACGTGAGCGAGCACTTGCTGCGGTGCGCCGCCTTGCACCAGCGGGCGGGCCAGAGCGATGGCATGGGTCAGCGGGAGCCAGGCCGAGACTGCCTGTAGCCAGGGTGGCAGCTGGTCGACCGGGTAGAACACGCCGCACAGCAGCACCATCGGCGTGATCACCAGGGTGAAGTAGTACATGAAAAAATCGTAGTTGGGCGACAGGGCGGTCATCACCAGTCCCATGCCGGCAAAGCAGAAACCGATCAGAATGATCAGCGGGATCAGCCACAGGGTCTGACTAAACGCCGCCAGGCCCAGCGCCCAGACGATGACCAGGATCGCCAGGCCGGAGAGCAGACTCTTGCTGGTGGCCCAGAGTAGTTCGGCGAGCATCACGTCGTCCAGGGTAAGGGGTGCGTTGAGGATGGCCTCCCAGGTTTTTTGCACGTGCATGCGCGAGAAGCCCGAGTAGAGCACCTCGAAAGTGGCGCTGTTCATGGTGCTGTACGACGTTGGGCAGTGAAATCCGGAAGACGCGCCCTTGTGTGGTCATTTCGCCCGACGAACTGAACCACCACCTGCACACGGTCATGGTCGCGCCCATGACCACCGGCGGGCACGCGTATCCCTGGCGGATTGCCTGCCGGTTTCAGAACCGTTCGGGGTTCGTCGCGCTCGATCAACTTCGAACGGTCGACCGTGCACGTCTGGTCAAGCGCTCGGGCCGGCTATCAATCGGCACGATGACAGAGGTGCTGGAGACGCTGCAGGAAATGTTCGCCGAATAGCCTGTGAACGGACGTGTCCGAATGTGAGCGGCCGAGGCTGAGCGGCATGTCGCTAGCGGGACTGACATAGAAGGTCCTCCCGAGGGAGCAATGGTGGCCAGCTTTCGGGTACTGCAGATCGATCACGTTGAGCTGTTTGTGCCGGACAGGCACGAGGCGGCTGGTTGGTACCAACGTATCTTGGGTCTAGAAGTCGTTCAGGAGTATCAGGAGTGGGCGGCTGGTCAGGGCGGACCGTTAATGATCTCCAGCGATGATGGAAATACAAAGTTGGCGCTTTTCGAGGGACAGCCTCAAGCATCGAGGCCGACCGCAGGCTTTCATCGGGTCGCATTTCGGGTCAACGCCGGCGACTTCATGGACTTTCTGCAACGACTTACGGACCGACCGTTGAAGGATCATCAGGGTCGGCCGGTCACGTCCGACGCAGTTGTTGACCACCACAAGGCGTATTCGGTCTACTTTTCCGATCCGTATGGGCATCACCTGGAAGTCACGACGTACGAGTACGAGGCGACGCGTGCGGCACTGATCGGGGTTCGCAAGGCCGTGCAACCGGGAACATAGGTGACCACGTTAACCGGGAACATGGGTGACGCTTGTAGCCAGTCGAAACGGGGGCGTGGCGACCTCGCGGCTGAGCGGTAACCAACGCGAGAACCCAGACTGAAACCGAAAACCCAAGACCGAAAACCGGTTCAAGTCAAATAAACTTCGTGAGTGTCACGTCGAGCACGCGCGTCTTGCGGGCGCCGCGGTGCCACTGCACGAGAATAGGGCTTTGGTACGTGCCCTCGACGATGGCGCCGCGTCCGGAGTGATCGCGATCCGACACGAGCAGGCTGACCGAACGCTTCATGCGCAGGAAGCGTGATGCCGGCATGGCGATGGCGCGGGACAGCACATTCTCGACGCGTGATTCGCGAAGTCCGAGCGCATCGACGAGACGATTGAACACGCGAACCAGATCGTACTTGGCGTAGTCGAGCGTTCTCGAGGGAATCGCGCGTGGGTTGCCGAGCATGTGCCCCGCCTTCTCCGCCATGAACCGCAGCGGATCGCGCAGCACTTCGGACAGGTCATGACGCATCAGCAGCGTCTCGTACTCGTTGACCGTGAGACCGGCGTGCCGCTCCCCGGGGGCCAGCGACAGGCGGATGCGGCCCTTCGTGACGCCGTGCTGCCGGATAAGCGCGCCGCACTGCTCGTACACGCCGAGGTTTGGATCCTTCAGGTTCACCGATTCGACGCTGTGGCCCGAAACGGGCACGATCACCCGGGCCTGGGCGACCGCCTCTTCCGCCGAATATCCCAGCACGCTCGTGCGTCGCGTTCGCGGGCGCCCGGCGTGCATGCCGTCGAGGTCGATGAAGGACATCGGCTCGCCGGGGCGGTTCAAATATGACACGCACGTCCGCAGCGCGCCGGCCATGAACGCCAGGTGCGAATCCGCGTTCAGCGGCTCGACCGGACGCTGCGCGGCCGAGAGTTCCGTCCGGCGTTCAATCTTGTCGTGCTCGTACCCCGCCCCCTCCGGGAACATCGTCCGGAAGAGGTCGATATAGGGCATGACCCCGTCGGGCGTTTGATTCAGCCGCACGGCTACGCTCTGGTCAAGATACCCGGCAGTTGTATGAAAGGAGCAGCACAGGGCCCGGGGGTAGCCGGCCAGCGCATCGCCGTAGCGCGAAAAGACCTCGCCACGCACGTCGATGACGTCAACGCGAGCCCGAGGGGTGAGCTCGAGCGTAAACTCGGCTGGTGACAAAGCCATTTCACGGGCCGCCGTCGGCCCTTAAGCATAACACGGTAATGACTTTAGCCGTTTCTGTCACCTTTTTTTAGTGGGATCCGCGTCGGCGTGGGGCGCCGTGCTGCGGGCGGCGGCCGGGCGGGCCGGAATGATGCGGCCTCCCCGGCTGGCCAGGACGATGGCTACGGCCAGGCTGCGGCGCGTTCGGTGTCTGACCTCGCTGATTCGCTGAACGGCGCGCCGCATTCACCGCGGCGCGGGCCCGATCGTCCCGCTTGCGCGCGCGGATCTCCGCGATCCGCTGCGCGATCGGAATCTCCAGTCGCTGCGGTGGCTTGGCGTTGTAGTCGAAATCCGGCACCGTCACCCGCGGAAGCCTGCGCCCGATGGCACGCTCGATGTCGCGCAGGTTCGTCTCCTCTTCGGGCGAGACAAACGTGAACGCGTCCCCGGTAGCCTCGGCGCGTCCCGTCCGGCCGACGCGGTGGATGTAGTCATCGGGCACGAGCGGCACGTCGAAATTGACGACGTGCCCCAGCTCGTCAACATCGATCCCGCGCGCGGCTATGTCGGTGGCGACGAGAACGGGAAACGTACCGTTCTTGAATCCCTGGAGCGCCGCCGTACGCTGCGCCTGCGAACGGTTGCCGTGGATGCGTTCGGCCCGCACACTCGCCTTCACGAGATGTTCGGCCAGACGATTGGCCCGGTGCTTGGTGCGCGTAAAGACCAACGCCTGCTTCACATCACCACGCTTCAGCAGCTCGACGAGCAGCACCGGTTTGAGCGCCTGGGAAACAGGATAGACCGCCTGGGTAATGCCCGAGGCGGGCGCGGCCTGTCGCTCGCGCTGAATCGTCACGGGATGCCGGAGCATTTCCCCCGTCAGCGCCGCAATCGGCGGCGGCATCGTCGCACTGAAGAACAGCGTCTGGCGCTTCGACGGGACATACCGGAGGATCTTGCGGATCTCCGGCAGGAAGCCCATATCGAGCATCCGGTCCGCTTCGTCGAGCACGAGGAACTCGATGTGCGTCAGCTTCGCGTAGGGTGCCCGCAGGTGATCGAGCAGGCGGCCGGGCGTGGCGATCAGGACGTCCACGCCGCTGCGAAACGCGTGCTCCTGCGGCCCCATTCCGACGCCGCCGAAGATTGACGCGCCGGTCAGCGGCGTGTGGACGGCCAGGTCGTTGAGGTCCTCCAGGATCTGCGCGGCGAGCTCGCGCGTCGGCGCGATCACCAGTGCGCGCGTCGTGCCGCGCGGCTTGTCGATCAGCTTGTTGAGGATCGGCAGCAGAAACGCCGCCGTCTTTCCGCTGCCCGTCTGCGCGCAGGCCAGCACGTCGCGTCCTTCCATGGCGGGCGGGATCGCGTCGGCCTGGATAGGCGTCGGCCTGATGAATCCGAGTTCCTTGATGCCTTTGATCAGTGCGGGGTGAAGCTTGAGTGCGGTAAATGGCAAATGATTCCTTACGTCTTTTTCTGTGCGGTGAACGTGCCCTCGCCGAAATCGTCGATTTTCACGGTTCCCTTCATCGAGTCCTTCTCCGCGGTTCCGGCGTAGACGATGTGGACCGCGTTGCCTTCAACCGTGACGTCAATCGCGAACTCCACGGCGTTTCCCTTGACCGTGCCGGTCAAAGGCGCTTCGCCGAGCTGGCCGCTATATCGGCCCGAGAGCTTGTCTCCGTCCTGCTTCAGCGTGATCGTCGGCGTCCCCGAGCCCCCCGAGAACTCCACCTGGAACGCCCAGGAGCCGCTCAAGTCGAGGCGCGGGACGCCTGCCTGGACCGCAGCCGGCGCAGCGGCCGGACGCTTCGCGAGCCAATCCCCATGCCCGCGCCCGCCGAAGTCCATCGTGCCCTTCATCGTGTCGCCGTTGACGGCGCCGTTCATCGTGATGCTGATGGGGCCGTTCTGCGTCCGCACGCTGAACCAGATGGTGATCGCCTTGTCGGTCAGGCTCGCCTCTACGGCCTGGTCCCCTTGCGGGCCCGAGAATGTGCCGACGATTTTTTCGCCGTCTTGTTTCAAGACGAGCGGGGCGGACGTCGGTCCCTGGTTGCTCGAAACCGTCACATCCCAGACGCCCAGTACGCTTGCCTCTTGCGCGGCCGACGGCATCGCCAGCGCGAATGTGCAGACGCTTGCGGCGAACAATGTCTTGGGATTGAAAACGATCGTCACGTCTCGGTCTCCTCGCTTCCAGCTCTCGACTCCCGAGCTTCCCGCTCCTGGTTCTTACGCTACCACGGGACCCGTTGAGGACGCTGCCGCGGCCCGCAACTTCCCCCCGAGCAGGACCCCGAGGACGGCGATCAGGCCCAGGATCGACGGATACCAGCCCGGGTATCCCGTCGCAGGCGCGCCGGTCGCGGCCGACACGGACAGCACGGCGAGGATGGCGGCCATGACCGACGCATGGCCGTACGGGGCACACGTCGCGATCCGCGCGGCAAGCCAGCCGCCGACAATGGCGCCCACGCCGCAGACGACGAGGGTCACAGCCAGGTACACGGAGGGCCCGCCCGCCGGAGGGTGAGCGCCGGCGCCCAGCGCGGACGCGACCAGTGTTCCGACCCTGGCGGTCGCGGCCATGAATCCCAGCCCCGCCGCAATCGCCGCGATACTTCGAAGCATTCGCATGGCCGTCATGTCAGCACAGCACGCGAATGACGTCGGAACGCGTGATGATGAACGTTTTGTCCGTCTTGAAATCGCGGACGAGCACGGCGGGATTTGCCGGTGTAATCATCGTCGCGAGCAGCTCGACCGGCGTCGAGATGTCGACGAAAGGAAATGCCGGCTGCATGATGAGCTCGACGGGCTGCGCCTTCACCGAGGGTTCCGCCACGAGCTGGGCGTACAGGTGCGTTTCATTCAGCGAGCCGACAAGCCGCTTGTCGCGGGTGATCGAGATCTGCGAAAAATCGTGTTCGCCCATCAGCTTCACGGCCGTCCCGACCGGCTCGCTGCCCTCGATCGCGAGCAGCTCTCCGGACATGCCGGACGCCACGAGGTCCCGCGCCGTCATGCCGGACTTCTCGAAGAACCCCTTCTCGCGCATCCACTCGTCGTTGTACATCTTGCCGAGATACCGCGACCCGTGGTCGTGGAAGATCACGACGACGACGTCTTCGCTGGTGAAGTTGTCCTTCAATTGCAGGAGACCTGCCATCGCCGAGCCCGCGGAGTTGCCGGCAAAGATGCCTTCTTCGCGGGCAATACGGCGCGTCATGACCGCCGCGTCCTTGTCGGTCACTTTCTCGAAGTGATCGATTACGGAAAAATCGACGTTCTGCGGCAGGAAGTCCTCGCCAATGCCTTCGGTGATGTACGGATAGATTTCGTTCTTGTCGAAGATCCCCGTCTCCTTGTACTTCTTGAAGACCGACCCGTACGTATCGATTCCCCAGACCTTGACGCGTGGATTTCGCTCTTTCAGATACCGCCCGGCACCGCTGATCGTGCCACCGGTGCCGACGCCGACGACCAGGTGCGTGATGCGTCCGTTCGTCTGTGCCCAGATCTCTGGCCCGGTCTGCTCGTAGTGGGCGGCCGAGTTCGACAAGTTGTCGTACTGGTTGGCCTTCCACGAATTCGGCACTTCCTTCTCAAGGCGCGACGAGACGGAATAGTACGACCGGGGGTCTTCCGGGTCCACGTTCGTGGGACAAACGATCACGTCTGCGCCGAACGCCCGGAGCGCGTCCACTTTCTCCTTCGACTGCTTGTCCGTCGTCGTGAAGATGCATTTGTAACCCTTCACGACCGCCGCGATGGCGAGGCCCATGCCCGTGTTGCCGGATGTGCCCTCGATGATGGTGCCGCCGGGCCTGAGCAAGCCCCTCTTCTCGGCGTCTTCGATCATGCGGACGGCCATGCGGTCCTTGATCGAATTGCCCGGATTGAACGTTTCAATCTTCGCGAGCACCGTCGCCGCGATCACACCGCGGGTAATGCTGTTGATGCGCACCATCGGCGTATCGCCGATGGCGTCGAGAATCGTGTCGCAAATCGGTTTCAAGACGCCTCTGGGTTCAAGTATCGCACGCGCCGGACACTACCCAGCCGCATCGGGCTCCCCCCTTGGCACCCCTGGCACCCGATAACGCTCTCTCATCCTCTGCTCGTACTCTTCGCGATCCTTGGGCGGGGCCGTCGTCACGAGCGACTGAATGAGCTTCGCGGCGGCCGCCGTCACTTCGTCAACCGCCTCGTTGAAGGCTTCTTCATTCGCTTTCGATGGCTTCGTGAACCCGCTGACCTTCCGTACGAACTGCAGCGCTGACGCGCGCATGTCGTCGTCGGTCGCGGGCGGTTGAAAGTTGAAAAGCGGTTTGATATTGCGGCACATTGTTCGGCTTGAGGTTTTACAGGTTGTAGGTGTCGGTTTGTGTCAGCGTCGCTACTTCTTCCGGGACTGCTCGTACGTCCTGATGTACTGCTCGGGTGAAACCTTCGCGATCACTGCGGCAATGGCGTCGAGTGGAAGGTCATCCACCGACTTGAACCGGACGCACGCCTTCCCCATGTCGAGCTTCTTGCCGCTTTTCCTGAACGCATCCCCGAGCCATCGGCGCGTCTTCGGGTCGCCATAGGCGGCCATGAGGTGAAGCGAGCAGTAATTCTTGCCGGCTGAGAGCGCGGCGATGCACAGCGGCTGGCCGTTATAGGTGTCCGGATAGTCCTTGAGTGGGATGGCATATGTGATGGCGCCCCACCCGATGGACTCCTTGAAACCCTTCGGCAGGTTCTCGCGCACGATCTTGCGAACGGCCGAGAGCGGCTTGCGGCGTTCCGGGGGTAGCTGCTTCAGGAACTCGGCCACCGTTTTCGCGTTGCTCGTCGACATGGCGCTCTCCTCTCTTCACGTTTCCCGATCCGGTGCGGCTACCTGTCCTTCTTCGCGATATACGACTTGCGCGCGCGCGCGACGGCGCCGGGGCGCCGGACCCTCACCTCCAGCTTGTGCGTCTTGTCGTCGAGCACCGCGGGAGTGAACGCGAGCGCGTATTGACGATGCAGTTCGTCGGCGATGCGCGTAAAGGTCGAGGACAGATTGTTGGCCGACGTCAGCTCGAAATACCCGCCGCCTGTCTCGGCGGCAATTTTCGGCAGGCCGCTGTCCACTTTTGGTTCCTCAGGCTGGGGCCTGAGCATGCCGGCGCCGAGGCCTCCCCCCGTCCGACCGCCACCGCGACGGCGTCCGCCGAATTCGCGGGTCGCCAGGCCGATCGCGAAGATCATGACGTCTTCCCGCTCGGCGTTCCTGGCCACGTCGCGATAGCTGATGTTGTTCCTGCCCATCGGACGATCGACCCCGTCCGTGAACACGAGCACGACCCGACGGCCATCCTGGTGCAGGAGGGCGGTGATGCCGACGTTGACCGCGTTCCACAGCGGCGTCGGCCCTGCCTCCTGCAGTTCGGTCCGCAGGATCGCCACCATGTCGCGCTGGCTGCTGGTGAAATCGCGGGGGTCGAGCTGGATGCGGTTCGCAAAGCTTCCGATCCGGACCTTGTCTCCGGGAAGCAGGTGCGCCACGAACTGCTCGGCGGCTGAACGCACGAGCCTGAAGGCGGATACCATGCTGCCACTGCGATCGATCATCATGACGAGGGTGATGGGCTGCACGCCACTCTCGAACAGGGTGATCGCCTGTTTCTTGCCGTTGTCGTGGATCTCGAAGTCGTCCCGCGTCAGGTCGGTGATCAGGCGGCCGGTCGTGTCGGTCACGGTCGCATAGACCGCAACCGTGCGCGAGCCGCTCCGGAACGTCGGCTGCGTTGGCGCTGTCGGCTCCTGCGCGCCCGCTACCGCGACCGCCGCGACGAAACTGATGACGACCGGGGTCATTCCGATACGCATGGGTTCTCGAGGTAGCTATTTTAATATTACCTGCGACCGGCCGTCGTGTCCTGGCCGGATTGGCCGACAACGTTCAGCGGCGGGCGGCGGAGGTGCGCCAGGCATCTCGTTCACACGCGCCGGTGGCGGCCATGCGCGCGCGAGAGACGATTACGGATTGCCGGGCGCGCGTGGCGTCAGCCCCATTTGCCAGAGCATGAACGCATACGTGAAAGCCGTCTCGCGCAAGGCGTCGTAGCGGCCAGAGGCGCCCCCGTGCCCAGCCCCCATGTTGGCCTTGAGCAGGAGAGGATTGGCATCGGTCTTCTGCGCGCGCAACCTCGCCACGAACTTTGTGCCTTCCCAGTACGGTACCTGGCTGTCGTTCAGCGACACCTCCACCAGCATGGCCGGATACTTCCGGGCCTCGATGTTGTCGTACGGCGAGTACCTGAGCATGTAGTCGAACTCCGCCCGGTTGTTCGGGTTGCCCCACTCAATCCATTCGCTCGTGGTCAAGGGGAGCGACGCATCGAGCATGGTATTCATCACATCCACGAACGGCACCTGCGCGACGACGGCCTTGAAGAGGTCGGGGCGCATGTTCACCACCGCGCCGACGAGCAGACCGCCGGCACTGCCACCCTGGATCACGAGCCGATCCGATGAGGAGTACTTGTTGCGAACCAGGTAATCCGCACAGTCGATGAAATCGTAAAACGTGTTCAACTTCTGCATCATGC
>JANNHC010000567.1:0-17492 GCA_031404215.1 Acidobacteriota bacterium | reverse complement strand
GGTCGACGTCCCCCTCCTCGCCCAGCACTTTCTGCGTCGATTCTGCGAGGAGAACAGTCTGCCGATCCCGCGGATGTCCCCGGAATTCCAGGCGGACCTCCTGCGCAGCAACTGCGACGAACGGCTTTTTCAGCACGGCGCAGATCATCCGGGACCCGCAGACCGGCCAGCCGTTCCCCGGAAACATCGTTCCCGCAAATCGGCTGAGCCCGAACGGGATCGCGTTCCTGCGGGCGTATCCGCTGCCGACTCCCGGGTACCGCCAGGGCACCGCGAACGCGATCATCAACAGCGACAACCCGCAGGATCAGCGCAAGGACAACTTCCGGATCGACTACCGGATGAACGCCAACAACAGCTTCGCGTACCGGTTTGGGAAGTACAGCTGGGTCGCCATTGACGCGTTCCGAGGGACCTTCCCCTACGCGCGAACGGACTGGAGCCGTCCCAACACGACGCAGACGGCGAGTTGGACGAGCACGCTGACCCCGACCCTGATCAACGAGGCGTCGTACACGTTCTCGCTCGACGAGGTGTTCATCAACGTGTGGCGCGGGACAGATCTGTTCCAGCGGAGCAAGTACGGGATCAACTACCCGTACATCTACCCGGGCAAGGAAATCGAGGACAAGATTCCGACGCTTTCGATCGCGAGCTTCAGCGAGATTGATGGGGGACCGTACCCGGCGTTTTCGCGCGGTCCCATCCACACCATGTCCAATACGACGACCTGGGTGAAAGGGCGCCACACGTTCAAGGGCGGCCTCGTGATGGAGTATTCGGGGGAGGACGACTTCGACCAGATCAACGTGCAGGCGATTCCGGGCAGCACGAACAACCAGAACGGGCGGTTCGAATTTACCAACAGCACGACGGCCCGAACCGGCCTTGGTGTCGCCGACGCGGCGCTGGGACTCTTCACGAACTACGCCGAGATCGGCCAGCGGGCGCTGACGAAGTGGCGTGCACTGTCAACCGACCTCTTCGTCCAGGACTCATGGAGACCGACCGGTAGCCTGACGGTCGAGGGAGGCCTGCGCTATTCGCTGTGGCCGCCGTGGTACTCGACGACGAACAACATCGCGACCTTCGATCCGAGGTTCTACGACAAGGCGAACCAGGCGATCATCAACCCCGCCAACGGACAGATTGTCGCCGGTCCTCGTTACAACGGCATCCTGCTGCCCGGCGAAGGATTCCCGAGTTCCGCCAGCGACCTCGCGGTGTACGGCAATCCCGCAGTGACGGCGCTCTTCCGTGGCGAGCCCCGTGGCTTCGCCAAGACGCACTACAACGTGTTCGAGCCGCGTCTCGGCGCGGCCTACTCGGTGAACAAGGCCACCGTTGTCCGGGCGAGCGCGGGTGTGTTCCACAACCGCGTCACGCTCAACGACGCGCTGCTCCTCGGCGGTAATCCGCCGTTCCAGCCGCAGGTCAGTGTCAGCAACGGCTCGGCGGACAACCCCGGGGGTGCGGGCGGGGCTGCGTCGCTGCCCTTTGGCATGACCGCCATCGACCCGGTGTTCAAGCACCCGACGTCCTATATGTTTTCCGCCGGCATGCAGCGCGAACTCCCGTGGGGGTTCGTCGTCGATGCGACCTACGTAGGGCGGCGTGGCCTGTATCTGCAGCGGGAGCGGAACATCAACCAGTTGCAGCCGGGAATGGTTCAGGCCAACCCCGGTGTCAATTCGGCGGCACTTCGCCCGTACAAGGGCTACGGCATCATCCGGCTGTCCGAGAACGCGGGCTACTCCAAGTACAACAGCCTGCAGCTTGCGGTGGACCGGCGTTACCTCAACGGGGTGAAGTTCGGGTTGGCCTACACGCTCGGTAAGTCAGAGGACAACGCGAGCGATAAGCGCAACATCCTGTTCAATACGTACGACGACACGGGCTACCAGGGGAACTCGAGCTTCGATCGCCGGCACGTCTTCGTGTTCCACTACATCTACGACCTGCCGTTCTTCAAGACGCAGGACTCGATTCTGTCCCGCGTCGTGGGCGGGTGGCAGGTTTCGGGCGCGACCTTCATGCGCACCGGCACCCCGCTCTGGGTAACCCGAGGCGACGATATCGCGGGTGTCGGCGACACCGTCGGACAGCCGTGGAACCAGGTCGGCGACCCGAGTGAGGGCGCGAACCAGACGTTCTCGGCGGGTGCGGCGGTGGACCAGAACTTCTGGTTCAATCCCGCGGCGTTCACGCGGCCGGCAAACGGCACGTTCGGCAACGCGCCGCGCAACGAGATCTACAACCCTGGTGAGTACCAGTGGGACATCGCGTTGTTCAAGAACGCGAGGATACGAAGCACGCAGACGATCCAGTTCAGGGCGGAGATCTTCAACTTCCTGAATCACCCGAACCTGGGCGGTGCTGACAGCAATCCGACGAGCGCGACGTTCGGCCGCGTGACCGGTAAGGACGGGAATCGGCGCGACATTCAATTGAGCCTGCGATTCTTGTTCTAGTCGCTCGTCTGTTGGACTGACTAGAGAAGCCCGGCGTGGTGCCATCCACGCCGGGCTTTTTTTACTAGGCGGAGTCTCAAGGGCCCCGCCCTTTCCCAGCCCGCAGGGCTTGGAGGCCTCATGATTCGTGTCGTGACCGCGCGCCGGGTCCGGTGGACCCTTGCCGCGTGTCTTGCTGTCGCGCCGCTCGCCATGCGCGCCGCGCCGCAGCAACCCTCCACGCGCCCGGCTTCATCGCAGACCGCGCTCGATCGCTACGTCGCCGCGCCCGACGCGACCTTTACGTGGAAGGCGCTGCGCGAACTGCCTGCCGAGGGGGTCACGGCGACGCTCCTGGAAATGACGTCGCAGCGCTGGCTGACCGAGCAGGACGTGGAACGTCCGCTCTGGACGCACTGGCTCACCGTCATTCGCCCCACAAAGGTGACGAGCGACGTGGCGCTGCTCTTCATCACGGGAGGCAGCAACGAGCGTCCCGCACCGGCCCGGCCGCCCGCGTGGCTGGTGGAGGCCGCACAGACGACCGGCACGGTGACGGCGGAGCTTCGCCTGGTGCCGAATCAGCCGGTCGTTTTCAAGGATGATCCCGCGCGGACGCCGCGCTCCGAAGACGACTTCATCGCATACACCTGGAACAAGTACCTCCGGACCGGCGACGAGAAATGGCCGGCGCGCCTCCCGATGACGAAGAGCGCCGTGCGCGCGATGGACGCGGTGACCGCCTTTACCGCAACACCGGGGGGCGGCGGAAGCCGGGTCACGCGTTTCGTGGTATCCGGCGCGTCGAAGCGCGGCTGGACGACGTGGGCGACGGCGGCCGTGGATCAGCGGGTGATCGCGATCGCCCCCGCGGTGATCGACATGCTCAATGTCGAGCCCTCCTTCATCCACCATTTCCGCGCATACGGCGCCTGGTCGGACGCGGTGAAAGATTACGTGGAGCAGGGCATCATGGACTGGATGGGCACGCCGCAGTTCCGTGCGCTGATGAAGATTGAGGAGCCATACGAGTACCGCGACCGGTTGACCATGCCCAAGTACCTGCTGAACGCGTCTGGCGACCAGTTCTTCCTGCCCGACTCGTCTCGCTTTTACTTCGACGATCTCCGCGGCGAGAAACACCTGCGGTACGTGCCGAACGCCTCGCACTCGCTCGACAAGACGGATGCGCTCGAGAACCTCCAGGCGTTCTATGCGTCGATCGTGAAGGACGCTCCGCGCCCGCAGGTCACCTGGAGCTTCGAGCGCGACGGGTCGATCAAGGTCGTCGCGAAGGACCGGCCGGACGCGGTCGTGCTGTGGCAGGCGACCAATCCCGCGGCGCGCAACTTCCGGCAGGACGCGATCGGCAACGCCTACCAGAGCAAGGCGCTGACCCCCAGCGGCCCGAACACCTGGGTGGCGCGCGTGCCGGCTCCCGAAAAAGGGTGGACGGCGTTTTTCGTCGAGCTGACGTTCCCGACCGGCGGCAAGTATCCGTTCAAGGAAACCACCGGCATTCGCGTGCTGCCCGACACGCTGCCGTTTGCGGCCCCAAGGCCCCGGCCACCGTCGGTGGCTGGGCGGCGATAGCGGCTGACGGTCACGTACGGATCGCGCGAAGATCGCAAAGGGCGCAGAGAGTCATCGGGGAGTGCGAAACGACTCAGCGGCCCACCAGCGTTCCGCCGACCCGCGCTTCGCGCGGCAGGAGCTTCCGAGATCCACAGAAACAAGCCGCCCGCGAACAACCGCTGTTTGTTTCTGTGGATCCCGGAAGCTCCTGTGTGCCGGCCGAAGGCCGGCGTCGGCGGAACGCTCACCGGCGGCAGTTTTTCTACACGAATCTCTGCGGTCCTCGGCGATCTCTGCGCGAGAACGTACGTGACAGCAACCGACGTGTTATTTGATCAACGGCAGGGGCAGTTGGGGTTGCCATATACTTCGTGCAGCGCTGAGGCGACCGCTCGTGCGAGGCGCCATTCGCCGTGACTTTCTCCGGGAGGATTGACTGGATCGACCTGAACAACGCGTGCTTGCAGCACTCGCGCTGGCCGCGCGCAGTCGCCGCCTGCGCGAGACACGCCGCACACTGTGGCGCGTGGCGCCGGTCGTGTCCGCGATCAGCCTGGCGGCCGCGGTCGTCGTGCGTTGGCGGCACGCCCCGGCTCTGATTCCCCTGGGCCTGCTTGCCGCCGCCGCGGTTGTCTGGGTGCTTTACGCGTTCGTTCAGCGGCGTCGCGTTCGTGTGTCTGATGCGACCGCCTCCGCGATAGACGAGGAGGCCGGCCTCGCCGGAGAGCTTCGGAGCGCGGCCTGGTTTGCCTCGCGGGACGTCGCCGATTCGTGGACGGGTCTTCACCTCAGTCGCGCGGCCGACCGACTCGAGTCGCTTGATTTGTCGCACCTGTATCCGGCCCTCCGGGCGCGCCGGGCGCGAGTTGCGACATTTGTCATGGCGGCCATCGCGGTGTTGCTTGTTACGCCGCTTCCCGGACGGCCCCAGGCGGTAGCGCCGCCGCCGAACGCGCAGTCCGCACCCCCGCCGCGTGCCGTGCAGCCGATCGCGCTCGAGGGCGTTCCAGCCGAACTCCCGCAGGAGCTGGAAGCCCTCCTGACGGCCATAGAGAACGGAACGTTTGCCGCACGGCAGCCCGAGGCGGACGCGGCCTTTCAGGCCATGCTGGCGCAGATCCATGCCCTGAACGATCCCCGGGCGCTCACGGCGCTGGTCCGCGCGATGGCCGATCGCGATCAAGCCGATGACAGCGACGCGTCGAGAAAGGCGCTCGCGGATCGGGTCAAGCGGGATGCCGCGCTGACCCCGCCGTCGGAGATTCGCGACGCGCTCGAGGCGCTCTCGAAGAAATTGTCGGATTCGGAGCGCGACACGGATTCCGCCGGGCTCGAGAAGAGCGACGACGCCCAGCCGGACCAGGGCGTCGATCTCGCCGGCACGCCGCCGGAGTCGGCACGGGACGCGAGCGCGATTGCCAGCCTCGGCATGGTGACGTTGTCGAGCCAGGCGCCCGCGGATCCGAATGCGCCGCCGGGCGTTGGCGTGGGCGGTTCGTCATCCTCGCCAGGCAACGCCGGCACGATGGCCGATATCGCGAAGACGCTTCGGCACGAGATCATCGAAGCCAACGAAGACGACGTGAGCGGCAACGTTCAGACGGACGCGCGCCGGAAGACGGAACGCGGCAGCGCGACCACGACGTTTACACGGAGCGCCGCGGCCAGCTTCGACGGCACGCATGCATCCGCCCCGCCCCCGGTGCCCGAGGCGCGCCGCGCGCGGACTCAGACGTACTTCAGCCGAAAACAATGACTGTTACCGCCGTCGCGCAATCCATCGACCAGTTCCGCGATCGATTCCACCGCATCACGCAGGAAGTCGCGCGGCGCATCGTTGGTCACGACGAAGTCGTGGACGGCACCGTGACGAGCCTGCTCGCGGGCGGCCACGTGCTGCTCGAAGGCATTCCGGGTGTCGGCAAGACGAGCCTCGTGCACACGCTGGCGGATGCGCTCCATCTGAAGTTTTCGAGGATTCAGTTTACCCCTGACCTCATGCCGGCCGACATCGTCGGTACCAACATCGTGCAGGAGCAGTCGCACGGCGGCACGTTCTTCGAGTTTCAGCCCGGGCCGATCTTCGCCAACGTCGTGCTGGCCGACGAGATCAACCGCGCGACGCCGAAGACGCAGTCAGCGCTTCTCGAGGCGATGCAGGACGTCAGCGTCTCGGTGGGAACGACCACGTACCCGCTGGAGCAGCCGTTCCTCGTCATGGCGACGCAGAACCCTATCGAGATGGAAGGCACCTACCCGCTGCCGGAAGCGCAGCTCGACCGGTTCTTCTTCAAGTTGAAGGTGACGTATCCGAGCGAGGAGGCCCTGCACGAGATCCTCGAGCGGACGACGCGGGAAGTGGACCGGACCGTGACGCGGGTTGTGGACGGCCCCCAGATCATGGAAATGCGGCGAGTCGCCCGTTCAGTGCCGATCGCGCGGCCGGTGCAGGGGTACGCGGTCCGGTTGACGCTGGGATCCCATCCCGGTTCGCCGTACGCCACGCCGCTCGTCACGCGCTACGTTCGCTACGGCGCCAGCCCGCGCGCCGCGCAGGCACTGGTGCTGGCTGGCAAGATCCGCGCGATCAATCGTGGCCAGGCCTTTGTCTCGATCGACGACATCCGGTCCGCCGCCTTGCCGGCGCTGCGTCACCGGATCCTCCTGAACTTCGAGGGAGAGGCGGACGAAATCAACACGGACACGATCGTGGACGAACTCGTCGCGAGCGTGGCGACCGAATAGATTGCCTCCAGCCGCAGTCTCGAGCTGGCCGCTGGAGCACCGAACACCGTAAACTGAAATCCTAAAACCTAAAACCCGCCCTGGGCCATGTCCCTCCGTTTCGAAAACGATTTCCTGAAGAAGCTCGAGTACCTGCACGTGGTCTCCAAGCGTGCCCTTGCGGGACAGAACCGCGCGGACCGGTTGTCGCCGAAGCGGGGAAGAGGCCTGGAGTTCGCGGACCACCGGCCGTATGCCGCGGGAGACGACTACCGGCATATCGACTGGAAGGCCTACAAGCGTCTCAACCGGTTGCTGCTGCGGCTGTTCGACGAAGAGCGGGACCTGTCCATCTACCTCATGCTCGATGTCAGCCGCTCGATGGCCGAGCCGGCGAAGTTCGACATGGCGCGGCGGATCGCGGCGGCGCTGTGCTATATCGGGCTCGCGCACCTTGATCGGTTGACCATTGTCCCCTTCGGGAGCGGCCTCCGCCACGAATCATCTCCCGGACGCGGCAAGGGGCGGATCTTCCGGGTGTTCGACGCGCTCGAAAAGCTCGCGGCGTCCGGCCCCACCGATCTGCGCGAGTCATGCAAGGCATTTTCGTCGCGGCCGCGCCAGCTCGGACTCGTGGTGCTCATCTCGGATTTCCTGGATTCGGGCCCGCTTTCGCCAATGGCTCATGCGGACGCTCACCGGAGCTCGCCTGACGGGAACCGGCGAGCCAAGGCGGAGGGATTCGAGGCGGGGCTCAAGATCCTCCGAACGATCGGTCACGACGTGTGTGCCATCCACGTGACGTCGGAACGCGATCGCGATCCCGGTGTATTCGGCACCGTGCGGTTCGTAGATGCCGAGACGGGTGACCTGCGCGAGGTCGAGGTGACGCCTCGGCTCGCGGCGGCCTACGTCCAGGCGTCGAAGGCGCACGCCGAGGCGCTGAAACACTTCTGCGGGCGGTACGACATCGGCTACGTGCGGGCGGACGCCGAGCGTCCGTTCGAGGAAGTCATTCTCAAGACGTTCCGCCAGGGGCGGTTTCTCGCATGACGTTTGCCGCCATGGCGGCATGGCAGGCCTGGGCGCTGCTGCTCGGCGCCGCTGCGCTCTCCGTCGTCCTGTTCTTCATCAAGCTGCGGCCGCCGCGCATTCTCGTCCCCTCGCTTTCGCTGTGGCAGCGCGTGCTCGACAGCTCGCCTGATGTGACCCGGTGGGAGCGCATACGCCGGGCGGTTTCGCTGCTCGTCACGCTGGTGATTGCCGTGAGCCTGGCGCTCGCGGTGACGAGGCCATCGGGCGCGGCCGCACAGGACGGAACTTCGCGCGGCCGTGTGCTCATCGTGATCGATTCGTCGTGGTCGATGCTTGCGAAAACACACGGGCGCGACACGCGGTGGGACCGCGCGATCGCCGAGGCGAGACGCATAGCCGCGTCGAGTGACGAAGTGGCCATCGCGACGACGGCTGACGGGCTGATCGAGGGCCCGACAGACGACAGCGTGCTGATAGAGTCCGCATTGGGCAGGCTGAGCCCGTCCGGCGACGACACGTCGTCGTGGCCTGTCGTGTCCGGAATGGATTCCGTGCATTTCATCACCGATGGCGCAGCCGCCAGGCTGTTCGATGGATCCGTCGCGGTGCACTCGGTGTTTGAAGCGATCGAGAACGTGGCCATCACCGCGTTCGATGTGCGGCCGGCGCTCGGGCCAGGCCGGGGCGGTCAACCCTTGCCGGTCGCCGAGGCCTACCTCGAGATTGCGAATTTCGCGCCACAGGCGCAAGAGGTGCACATCGTGCTCAAGCGCGGCGACGTCACGATTGGCGACAGCCGCATCGATATGGCGGCCGGAGAGGCGTATCGGCAGGTGATCCCTCTCTCGCGCCAGGGACATGCGGCATTAATCGCGCACGTCGAAGCCGATCGCAACGCGCTCGAGATCGACGACGACGGCTTCGCGTGGATTGCGCGTGCGCAGCGGTTATCTGTCGTGGTCGTCGGCGAGCATACGGAGTGGCTTCGACGCCTGCTCACGGCGGACGCCGACGTGCGCGCCACGTTCGTGGCGCCGTCCGCGTACCGTCCCGGGCGCGAAGAGGTGGTCATCTTCGATCGCTGGGCGCCGGCCAGTTCGCCGGGGCAACCGGCGTTGTTGTTCGCACCACCCGCGGACACATCCTGGCTTTCCGGAAGCACGGGTGAAGCCGCTGTCGAGGAGCGGCGGCCGCGCTGGGAACATGCGGGGGCTCATCCGGTGCTTCGCGGCGTCGATCCGTTGACGATGCGCGTCGAGCGGGCCCGCGCCTATGCTTCACCCCTGCTCGTCGCCATCGCACGGTCGTCGCGTGGAACACCTCTCGTCGCGATCAGCGAGGCCGACGGCCCGCGTATCGCGGTCGTGACGTTCGGCCCGTCGGAGTCGAACCTCGCGTCCGCGCCGGGATTTCCGGTGCTCGTCGGCAACGCGCTCGACTGGCTGTCGGATCCCGACCCGAGAAATGTGTCCCTGCGCCCCGGACTGGTTTCATTTGGCGACGCCGTGACGAAGGTGACCGGGCCGGGCGAGGCGGCGGTCCCGCTGGCGCGCGTGAACGGGGCGCTCGTCGGGGTCATCCGCACTCCGGGGTTGTATCTGGCGGAGGGAGGAGGGGCGCGAAGCAGAGTCGCGGTGAACGCGGCTGACCCGCAGCGATCGAACGTTGCCCACACGAATCTGGCAGCCGGTGCGAACGCGTCAAATGAGCGCGGTGTCCTCGAGCGGCCGTGGTGGATGACGTGTGCGATCCTGGCGTTCATTCTGGCGCTGGGTGAATGGTGGACATGGCAGCGGCGTATCACGGTCTGACGTCATGCTGACATGGACTGCGCCGGGTGCGTTGTGGCTGCTGTCGGCGATCCCTCTCGTATGGATCGCACACCTCGTGGCGCGCACGACGTTCAATCCGCGTCAGCGCTGGCTGCAGGCCGCCGTGCGTTCGCTGCTGCTGATGGCCCTGGCGTTCGCGATTGCCCGTCCGGTCCTCTCGACGAACTCGCCGCGGCAATCAATCGTGTACGCGGTCGATGTCTCGCACAGCGTGGCCGGCCGCGCCATTGAAGACGCCGCGCGGCAAATCGACGAAATCAATGCGAGCCTTCGTCCGACCCACTCGCGCATCGTTGTCTTCGGTGCGACGGCGGCAGCCATCGAGGGCACGGCGGCTCTCCGCCGGCTGGCGCAACTGGAAACGGCAGGCGCGGCGGACATGGTCGATCGTGCGGGAACGAACCTCGACGCTGCGCTCGGCGCGGCGAGGGCGCAGCTGGCGCCTGATTCCACACGGCGAATCGTGCTCTTCACCGACGGGCGGCCGACGGCGGGGGACATCCAGGCCGCCACTGTCAGGCTGAGCGCCGCACACATCCCGGTGTTTGTCGCGCCGATGGCCGTGCGCTCGCTCGGCGACGCGTGGGTCGATCGGCTGGACGTGCCGGAACGGATGTCGGCCGGCGCGACATTTAGCGGTGCGGTGTCCGTTGGCGCGCAACGTGGGGCGTCCGCGGTGATCGAGATCCGCTCGGACGGCGCCATCCTGTCGAGCCGGACGGTCACGCTCAGAGTCGGACTCACGGCCGTCCCGTTCGACGCGCGCATTGACCAACCCGGCAGCCACGTGCTCGAGGCGTCGCTGTCGATCGCGGGCGATCCGCTGGCGGCGAACAACACGCTCGAGCGTGCGATATGGACCGAGCCTCGTGGGCGTGTGTTGTATGTCGAAGGAATACCCGCGAGCGCTCGTTACCTCTCGGGCGCGCTGAAGGAGGCCGGCTTTGACGTCTCGGTCAAGCGGCCCGCCGCGCTGCCGGCGTCTGCCTCCGCCCTCGATCCGTGGGACGTCGTCATTCTCAGCGACGTCGCGCGCACGGCCCTCCCCGATGCCTCGATTGCCGCACTCGCCGAGTGGGTCGAAGAGTCCGGAGGTGGGCTGCTGGTCGCCGGCGGGGAATCGGTGTTTGGAGAAGCCGGCTATCAGAAAACGGCGATTGAACGGATCGCACCGGTGACGTTCGAACGTCGCGACGAGCCCGAGGTGGCGCTGGTGCTGGTCCTCGATCGTTCGTGGAGCATGGCGGGACCCTCGATCGATCTGGTCAAGTCCGCCGCGCAGGCCGCGGTGGACGTGATGACCGACAAGCAGTCGGTCGGCGTCGTCACGTTCAACGATCAGTACGAGTGGAACGTGCTGCTCAACACGGTCGGTCGGAATCGCGCGGTCATCCGGGAAAAGATCGCGGCCATCATGCCCTCCGGGCCCACGAGGATCTACCCGGCGCTCGAGCAGGCCTATTTGGCGCTTCGCGCGACGAAGGCCCGCGCGAAGCACGTGGTGGTGTTGTCGGACGGCCGGTCGCTCCCCGACGATCACGAATCGCTGGTGCGGAAGATGTCGGCCGCACGCATCACGGTGTCGTCGGTCGCCGTCGGGCCGTCGGCGGACCGCGAGCTGCTGCACAACATCGCCATCTGGGGAAAAGGGCGGGACTATTCCGTGCAGAACGCACGCGAGCTGCCGGAAGTCTTCGTGAAGGAAGCGAAGAATGCGGCAACACCGTCGTTCGATGAAAAGGACATCGTGCCGGTCGTGAGAACTCCGGCTTTCCTCGGGGCCGTGGATTTATCGCGAGTGCCGCACCTCAAGGGCATAACCGCGACGGTGATCAAGGACGCGGCGCTCGAAGTGCTGACGACTGTGGAGGGTGATCCCCTGCTCGCATTCTGGCCCGTCGGACTTGGGCGCACGGCTGTGTTCACATCGGACGTGAAGGATCGCTGGGCGGCCAACTGGCTCAAGTGGCGCGGCTACGGGCCGTTCTTCGCTGCCGTCGTCCATGCCGTGGAGCGGCAGCGGCCGCGCGGATTGGAGCTCGCCGCCGTGTCCGGACCGGTTACCAATGGACGAAGGCCCGTCGCGATTTCGGTCGAGGCCCGCGATGCCGCCGGCGGATACCGGAACCTTCTACGGCCGTCCGTGCGCGTCGTTTCAGGCGGCAACCCGGCGACGGTATTGCTTCGACAGGTGGCGCCGGGGCGTTACGAAGCATCGGTCCTGGCCGACGCGTCCCGTTCCGTCACTGTGACCGCGACAGACGTCGGCGGCGCGGCGATATCGCGGTCCATTCTCGTTGACGAGGCGGTCGAGTACCGATTCCGCCCGGCGGACGAGGCGCTGTTGAAGTCCATCGCCTCAGCAACTGGTGGCAGCTGGCAACCGGAGGTGACCGCGCTGACGGCTGCGTCAACGGATCGGCACAGCGAGCGCCGCCCGTTGTGGCCCTTGTGCGCGGTCAGCGCGCTCGGCCTGTGGTTTGTTGACCTGCTGTTCCGGCGCGTGCGGGTGTTCGAGCCCCGTGTCGTGCCAGACGCCTACTGACAGCCACGGCGATTTACTGACGGCCGGCCTGGATGATGTATCCTCAGCCGGTAGATACGCGGTCATCCAGGAGGAGCCATGCGCGCGTTTCTCAGCCGCCGGGATTTTCTCGAACGTGCGGCGCTGACCAGCGCCGTCCTTGCCTGCGCCCGGCCCTCAGCCGCGGCCAGCACGATGTATGTCTCGCTCAACGGTTCGGTCACGCGGGGAGTCGGCGGGTTCGACAAAGTGCGCCTGGCCGCCAAGGTCGGATACGGCGGGGTTGACTGGGATCTTGGCCCCGCCAAGACTGCCGGGGTCGATGCCACCAAGGCGCTGTTTGCGGAACTGAAGATCAAGCCGACGATTACCAACCTCCCGATGGCCAGGCCCCTGCCGTTCGGCGGCGAGCCGCTGGCGTTCCAGCAGGCGCTGACACAGCTCGCAGACGATGCCGCCTTCTGTTCCGCGATCGGCTGTCAAAAGATGATGGTGGTGCTGTCGCCCACGGGCCCGGTCCCCAGGGAGGAGCACCGCAAAGTCGTGAGGGATCGCCTCGCCGCGATCTCCGAGGTGCTGCAACGGTCGAATCTCCGCCTCGGCGTCGAGTTTCTCGGCGTGCAGCAGTTTCGCGCGGGGCGCGCCGGCGGACCTCCCCCCAATCCGTTCATCTGGACGCTTCCCGAGACCGTGGAGCTTGCCAAGGACAGCGGCCCCAACGTCGGCGCGATCCTGGATGTGTGGCACTGGCATCATTCCGGCGGCAAGACCGCCGACATCCTCGCGGCGGGGAAGGCGCGGATCGTCCACATTCATGTTTCCGACGCCAAGCCGCAGCCGCCGGAAGAGGTTCGCGACAATCAGCGCGTCATGCCGGGCGAAGGCGTGATCGATCTCCTCGGGTTCTTCCAGGCGCTGAGCAAGATTGGCTACGATGAAGGCGTCAGCCCGGAGCCGCTCGGCCGCGTGCCCGCGGAGATGTCGCCCGAAGACGGCGCGAAGCTGGCGCTCGACACGACGTTGGCGGTCATGAAGAAGGCGGGTGTGATGTAGAGGCGGCCGGACCGTCGAACCGAAGACGGGTGAAGGCGTCCTGCGGGTTCAGGTATGGAGGAGACCCGGACCGTCCGGACCTCCTCCGAGTATTCCGCCGCCTAGTTCTTGGTGACCGTCAACCCCGAGACTGTCGCGTCGGTGTTGTGCGCGAAGCGGATTCCGTAGACACCATCCGTCGACTTCAGCTTGCCGGCCGCCACGAGGGTCGCCTTGTCGTAGCTGCCGACGACGGTGCCGTTAATCGCGCACTCGACCTTGTCGGCCTTAACCGAAACCGCGATGTCCTGCGTCACGGGTTCGCCCTTTCCTGCAGCCTTGTGCACAGCGCTGTTCGGCTCACCGCGCCGGCCGTTCACCTGGAAGGGCTCGGGGCCGAATCCCCTCACGATGAAGGACCCGTTGCCGTAGGCCGCGCAGTAGATGTAGCTTTCCTGCGGGGTGCCGAGGTCGTTGCCGCCGACCATGATGCCATACGGGTGCGGATGGTCGTTGATGTTCATGTACTTCGGCTCGGTGAACGTCGCCTTCACCGTATAGTTGCCGGTGGCCTTGTTGGCGGGATTCCAGTAGGTCACGGCAGGACCCGTGACCACCTTAAGGTCCTTTCCGTCCTGCGAGAGCTTCGCATCCTTGATCGTCTGCCCCTGTTTCTCGGCGGACGCATCGATCTTTCCCATCCATCCCGCAACGGTGATGCCGCCAGCGGCGACGCTGCGGTTCGCGTCCTGCGGCGGCGCTTGGGCAGCGAGCGTGGGGAGCACGAGCGTGGAGAGAGCCACGGCGAGCGCGGAACCATATACCAGACGCATGTTCTGTCCTTTCCTCTTGACGGCCGTCAACTGGGCCGGATGGGAAGTATACGACGAGAGCCCTCGCGCGGCGCGCGCGAGCCAACAACGCGGGTTGCCATTATCCCGGTATTCGCCATAATTGGCGGCATTCCCGAAAATCAATTCGGCCAATTCGACGATTATGCCAATGTCCAGCCTTTCCCGGCGCGGTTTTCTTCAGCTCACGACCATTGCCGGCACATTCGGAACACTCGGCCCGCCATTCATCCCCGGCCGCGATACCGTCGAGGCCGCGGTCCAGCCGCCTGCCGTCGGTATGGGCTGGTTCGACAAGCCGATGCGCTGGGTCCAGCTGACGCTGGTCGAGAACGATCCCGGGCGCTTCGAGCCCCAGTTCTGGCTCGACTACTTCCGTAGCCTTCATGCCGACGCCGCCACGCTCAGCGCCGGCGGCATCGTCGCCTACTACCCGACCGAGGTGCCGCTGCATCATCGCAGCACGTCACTCGGGGACAGCGATCCGTTCGGAACGCTCGTCGCCGGCTGCCGTGCGATGGGCATGCACGTCGTGGCGCGCACGGATCCGCATGCGGTACGCGACGACGTGCGGGTGGCGCACCCGGACTGGATCTCGCGTACGGCCGACGGGGAGCCGCGGCGTCACTGGGCCAATCCCGAATTGTGGGTCACCTGCGCGCTCGGTCCGTACAACTTCGACTTCATGGACCAGGTCCACCGCGAGATCGTCACGAAGTACAAGGTCGACGGGGTCTTCGCCAACCGCTGGGCTCCGCAGGGAGGCGACTGTTACTGCGTGCACTGTCAGAAGAACTTCAAGGACGCGACGGGGATGGACCTGCCTCGGACGGCGGACCGCCGGGATCCCGTCCGGCGCGCGTTCGTCGAATGGCGCAAGGCCCGGCTGACCGAGTTGTGGAAGCACTGGGACGCCACGGTTCGTGCGGCCAATCCCGAGGCGAGCTTCATTCCCAACGGCCCGCCCGATCTCAGAACGGCCGGCGAGCTGGCCGCGATTCAATTCACCGACAACCAGGCGCGACGCGGCGTGACGCCCCCGTGGGACAACGGCCGCCGCGCCAAGGAATACCGATCGGTGATGGGACGACGGCCTGTCGGCGGAATCTTCAGCGTGGGCCTCGAGGAGGCATACCGCTGGAAGGACTCGGTGCAGAGTGAACCCGAAATACGGCTGTGGGTCGCCGAGGGGACCGCGAACGGGATGCGGCCGTGGGTCACGAAGTTTTCAGGAGTGCTGTACGACCGCCGATGGCTGCCGATGGTCGAACGCATCTACGACTGGCATTACAAGCACGAGCGCTACCTCCGGAACGAGGCGCCGCTCGCGCGGGTGGCGATGCTCTATTCCGAGCAGACATCCGGCGAGCACCGCGGAGTCGCGCAGGGGGATCGCGCCGAGGACCACGTGCTCGGCATGTATCACGCGCTCCTCGAATCGCGCGTGCCGTTCGAAATGGTTCACGAGGCGCTGCTCACCCCGGATCGCCTCGATCGTTTCAAGCTGCTGATCCTCGCGGATGCCGCAGCGCTCTCGGATGCGCAGTGCGGCGCCATCCGCGCGTATGTGGACCGCGGCGGGAGCGTTGTCGCCACCTTCGCGTCCTCCCTGTACGACGAGACCGGCCGGCGTCGAGACGACTTCGGGCTCGCGGATCTGTTCGGCGTGTCGTTTGCCGGGCGCATCGAGGGCCCGATGCAGAATTCCTACTTGAGCCTCGATACCGATCCGCGGACCGGCGCCAGGCACCCGGTCCTCGCAGGACTCGAGGGCACCCCCCGGATCATCAACGGTGTGTTCCGCATAGAGGTCCGTCCGACCCGCGATTTCCCGTCACCGCTGACGCTCATCCCGACGTATCCGGACCTGCCGATGGAGGATGTCTATCCTCGCGTCGGCCACACCGAGACGCGCGAGTTGTACCTGCGCGATCTGGGCCGCAGCCGCGTGGCCTACATTCCGTGGGACATCGATCGCACGTTATGGGAGGTGATGTGCGTCGATCACCTTCGCCTGCTGCGTAATGTCGTCGAATGGGCGGCGAATGAACCCGCGCCCGCGGTCGTCGAGGGACCGGGCATCCTCGACGTCACGGTTTGGCGGCAGCGCGATTCGATGACAGTGCATCTCGTCAACCTGACGAACCCGATGATGATGAAGGGCCCGCTTCGCGAGGTGCTGCCGGTCGGGCCGCAGCGCGTACGAATCCGGCTGCCTGACGGCCTCCGGCCTCGAAAAGTTCAGCTCCTCACCGCGGGGACGACGATGACGCCTCGTGTCGCGGACGGAGTGCTCACGGTGACGGTGCCGTCGGTGGACGTGCACGAAGTCGTCGCGATTGATTTGTAAGGAGATCCAGATGGAGAGACGGACTTTTCTGACGAGCGTATTGGGGTCCTCGGTGCTGGCCAGCGTGGCGGCGTCGAAGAGTGGAGGGGGTCAGGCCACGGGCAGCCAGCCCTCGCCGGAGTTTTACGTGTGGCGCCAATACATCGTCCGCAACGGTGCGCAGCCACGGCGCCTCGCCGACTTCGTGCAGCACGCGGCCATTCCGGCGTTGAACAGGCTGGGACACAAACCGATTGGCGCGTTCGAGGTGTTGGCGGGCCTCCCTTCGCCCGCGCTGTTCCTGCTGACGCCCTGCTCCTCGCTCGAGACGCTGGCGGCGCTCGATGCCAAGCTCGACACGGACGAGGAGTACGGACGCGCCGGGGCGGCCTATCTCGACGCACCGGCCGCCGACGCGTCGTACGTTCGTCAGGAGGTGTCGCTGCTTGCCGCATTTGCGAAGATGCCGCGCCTCGAGGTACCGCCGGCGACAGCCACCAGGGGGCCGCGCCTCTTCGAGCTGCGCACCTACGAGAACCCCAGCGAGAAGGCGCAGCGCGCCAAGATCCGGATGTTCAGCGAAATGGGGGAGATCGAAATTTTCCGCCGCTGCGGGCTGATGCCGGTGTTCTTTTCGCGCACCCTCGTCGGGCCGAACATGCCCAACATCACCTACATGCTCGTGCACGAGAATACGGCGGGGCGGGAGAAGAGCTGGGATAACTTCCGGAACAATCCTGAGTGGAAGAAGCTGGCCGCGACGCCGGGTTACAGCGACCCCGAGCTCGTGACGAACATCACGACGGTGTTGCTGAGACCCGCCGCCTATTCGCAGATCTGAAATCAGGCCGGGGCCCGAGCCCCGGCCCTGCGATTGCCGTCGCGATTACGTGAACGACTTCGGAATCTCGAAGCCCTTGCGATAGTCACGGGTCAGCAGCGCGTCCGCTTTCTTGTCGTCCACGAACGCTTCCTTCTTGTCGTCGAACACGAGCGCCCTGCCGACCCGGTAGGCAATGTTGCCGAGGTGCGGAAGGCTGGACGTGTAGTGCCCCTCCAGGACATCGCAGGTGAGGAGCTTGGGATCGCCGGCCCGCACCGCATCCACGAAGTTCTGGTAGTGCGCGTATTGCACGGCGG
>JANNHC010000566.1:0-8823 GCA_031404215.1 Acidobacteriota bacterium | reverse complement strand
TTCCGTACCGAAAAAAATCGCATCTCCCAAAACTGCCGGAGTGCAACCCGTCGGAGATTGAATCTCGACGCTGCCAACTTCCGTGCCGTTCTTCAAGTCACTGCGTCGGAAGGACGCCGAGGCAGGTACCAAGCAACGGCCGCTGACCGACGCGCAGCGATCCGCCATCGCGGACGTGCGCAGGGTCTACGAGGCGCAGACGGCGGAACGGCGCATCATGCACCAGGCCACGGTCGCCGCTGTCTTCGATCCGGCCATCCTGGAGGAACGCGAGTCGGAACTGCGGCGCGATCTCGATCGCTTCGAGCGCGAGCGCGACGAGAAGATTAAGAGAGTCTGGGATCTGACATAAGGTTCTCCCGGGTTCTCCAGGGTTCTACGGGCTTCTTCAAGGTTCTCCTTGGTTCTACAGGTGCTGCGCCGCCGGGACGAGCGAAGACGGGCGTCGTGATAGGCTGCCGACGATCAGGCGGATACGGCGCGCGGCGCCGTGCTCTGGAGGCTCCTCTGCATGGCGTCAGTGCTGGACCGGCTCGGGCTCGGGCGACCCGATTTGCGCGCGTGGGCGATGTACGACTGGGCGAACTCCGCCTTCCAGACGACCATCGTGGCAGCGGTCTTCCCCATCTATTTTCACCGCGTCGCGGCAGCAGGCTTGCCGGAGGCCGTCGCCACGAGCCGGTTCGCATGGGCCTCCACGATCGCCATCCTTATCGTGGCCGTCGTGGCGCCATTGCTCGGCGCCGTGGCCGACTACGCCCCTCTGAAGAAGAAACTTCTCGGGGTATTTCTCGTCATTGGAGTCGCCGCGACGGCCTCGATGTACGCCATCCAGCGTGGCGATTGGATGCTCGCGCTCGTGCTCTTCGTGGTGGGAAATGTCGGCGTCGCAGGCAGCATCGTCTTTTACGAGTCGCTGCTGCCGCACCTGGTTGGAGAAGGCGACCTCGACCGCGTGTCGTCAGCTGGATATGCCATCGGGTACCTGGGCGGCGGGGTACTTCTCGCGATCAACCTCCTGATGATCCAGAAGCCGGCGCTGTTCGGTATCCCGGATGCCGGAGTCGCGACTCGCTTGAGCTTCGTGAGTGTGGCGGTGTGGTGGGTCTTGTTTTCAATTCCGCTCTTCCGCCGGGTGCCCGAGCCACCGCGTCGCCAGGACGCGGGGCCGCGTCCAGCCGGTCACGTGTTGGCGTCCGGTGCGCGGCACCTTCTCGAGACGTTTCACGAACTGCGCCGCTACAGGCAGGCCTTTCTCTTCCTGCTCGCATTCCTGATCTACAACGACGGGATTCAGACAATCATCCGGATGGCCACGACGTATGGCGCCGAGATCAAGATCGACGAAAGCGCGATGATCGTCGCACTGCTCATTACCCAGTTCATCGGTGTGCCGTTTGCGTTCGCATTCGGCATGTTCGCCAGTCGGGTCGGGGCAAAACGGGCCGTCTTCCTGGGCCTCGCCGTCTACACGGCCATCACCGTGCTCGGGTACTACATGACGACCGCGGTCCACTTTTTCGCGCTCGCGATACTCGTCGGCATGGTGCAGGGCGGCACGCAGGCGTTGAGCCGGTCGATGTTCGCGAGCATGATTCCCCGGCACAAGTCTTCCGAGTTCTTTGCATTTTTTGGCGTCTTCGAGCGCTATGCCGGAATTCTCGGCCCGGCCATGTTCGCCTGGGTGGTCACGCACAGCGGCAGCAGCCGCAACGCGATCCTGTCGGTCATCGTGTTTTTCATAGTGGGAGGCGCCATCCTGACGCGCGTGGACGTCAGCGCGGGCCGGGCGGCCGCACGCTTGGCCGAGGCCGAGGTGGCGGGCTGACTACGTCACCCCCCTCGTGTCGCAGGGTATCCACCCGCGCACCGAGTTAATCAGCCACACGCCGGTCGCGTGCGCGAGATCGTCCACGCGCACCCGTTGCTCGCGGATCGCGCCAGTCGCGAGCAGCTCCGCACGCAACGTGCCGCCAAGAAGCCCGGACTCAACCGGCGGAGTCAGTCTGACACCGTCGATTTCCACGACCAGGTTCGCCTCGGTCCCCTCGGTGATTTCGCCGTCCGGATTCCACAACAGCACGGCCTCCGCGTCCGGCCGCGACGAGCGCGCGCGTTCGTAGACGTCGCGGCGCGTCGTCTTGTGGTACAGGAACACGCTGGCCGGATCGATCGGCTCGGCGGCCAGCGCCGCGCGTAGCGGGCGGTCCGTGGGCGCCGGCAGGTCCACCGCTTCGCAGACGATCGCACCGTCATGCCCGAGGAGCACCCGAAGTTTCGCCGGACCGGACACGTCCGACAGCGCGGCGACCAGCACGCGCCGCACCTCGTTCACCTCGCACGAAAAGCCGAAGCACGCCGCCGACTCCTCCAGGCGGGACAGGTGGCGGTCCAGCAGGACAAAGCCCGAGCCGGGCGTCCATCCGATGGTCTCCAGCAACTCGAAGCCGGGATGCGGCCCGGCAGCGTACGAGCCGGGCGGGCGTGTCAGAAGAATCGACGCCTTGAGCAGGCACTCGTCGTACTCGTCGCGCTCGACCGAATCCCACACCACGCCGCTGCCGACGCCGAACTCCGCCTCTCCCTTCAAACGGTCGATCGCGATGGTCCGTATAGCCACATTGAAGTGACCTCGTCCACGGGGGGACATGTACCCGATTGCCCCTGTGTAAATACCGCGAGGCGTCGTTTCGAGGTCGCGGATGATGGACATCGAACTGTGCTTTGGCGCGCCGGTCACCGAACCTGACGGAAACAGCGCGCCGAGGAGCTTCGAGAGGCTGGCTGTCGAGCTGCGGGCCTGCACCGTGGACGTCATCTGCCACTGCAGGGGGTAGCGCTCGGCTTCGAACAGCGACATGACCTGCACGCTGCCTGTTTCGGCGAGACGGCCGAGGTCGTTGCGAACCATGTCCACGACCATGACGTTCTCGGCCCGCTGCTTGTGCGACGCCACGAGACGCTCGGCTTCCTGCCGATCGGCGGCGGGCCACAGGCCGCGCGGCGCCGTCCCTTTCATCGGCCGGCACTCGAGACGGCCGCCGTCGATTCGAACGAACAGTTCCGGCGACGCCGAACAGATCGCAAATCGCCCGTCGTCCACGTAGGCGCCCCACGGCCCAGCCTGCGCGAGGTCGAGGGCTCGCAGCAGGCCGATCGGATCGCCGGCAAAGTGCGCCGTCAGACGAAACGTGAAATTGATCTGATAGGTGTCGCCCGATTCGATGCGGGTCTTGATACGATGAATCGCCTCGGCATATGCCGCACGATCGATCGAGGGGCGCCACGGGCCGCTCTCGTATGCGCCGCCGGCGGGAAGCGCGCGCTCCGATGTGACGGAGTCCGGCTGGAATACGCCGAAACAGACCAGCGGAAGCGAGTCCGGTTTCGGCGTCCGTGTCGGAAGCCCGAAGGCCGCGGCGGCCTCGTAAGCGACGAATCCCGCCGCGTAACACCCGTCGTGCATCACGGCGTGGTCAACATCGGCGAGACATTGAACCACTTCGTCGGGTCGCGCGGCGCGCAGCACCGCGATGGGCTCGCGAAACGTGCGCCATTCGCGCCCGCGGGCGGTGCGCAGCCGGACTTCGAGATGGCTCACTTCGACCCGCGCTTCATCGACACCTTCGCCTGCACTCTGTACCCTGTACTTTGCCTCCTGGACCATGTACCCTGAGCCCTACCTGCCTCCCGTCGGCGCGGCCACTTCTTTGTAGTCAGCCGGAATCTCGAAGACGGACTCTGGGGCCGCTTCCTCCCCGATCTGGGTCACGGTCGCGCGCATCTCGAAGCCCATCATCTGCATCGTCTGCCGCAGCACGAATCCGCCTTGCGCGATCTTGTCGAACCCCATGGCCGTCATCATGGCGCTTGCGGTTTTCGAGACCATCTCGGCGTATTGCTGGTACCGATCCGTAGAGGTGCAGCTGTCGCCTTTCATCGTGATCGCGGCCGGAAAGTCCGGCGGAAGGCTGGCGCGGGCGGCCTCGGGAATCGGGAGCGCCATTTTCCAGTCGAACGTGATCACGCCGCACCTGACGCCGGCGACTGTTTCAAACTGTTCCGTCCGTTTCGCGGTGACCTCGGGCGCGGGGATCCCGGCGGCCTGCATCGACGCGAGGGCCGACTGCGCGCTGATCTTCCAGTACGTCTTGCTCTTCGGGTTCATGACGATCAGTGTCCCATCCGGCCGCGCGAGGTTGATGGCCCCGGCCGCTTGTCCCATCGCCGCCTGCACGTACTCGATTCGGGCCCCTTTGTCGCCGACCACATAGAGGATGTCAGCGGCGCCGTCGGGCACCATCTGCTTCATCACGGAGTCGCTCATTATCCCGATCATCGGATTGACCGCCTGCGCGGGAGCGCCTTCCACCTTCTTTATTTCCATGTGCATCGTGTATTTCAATTCCGCGATGAGACGCGGGGTGAGCATCGCCATCAGGCACAGCGAAACGAACATCCTCTTCATCCGGTCCTCCTCGGCCCATTCAGTGTACAGGAAGGCTATAATCGGCCACGATTCATGCCGTTGCCCCGCAAGCCGCCCACGCCGCCCAGCTCATCCGAAGCGGCCGACCTGCTGCAGATCCTGATGTTCCGCAAGGTGCTCACGCGCGAGCAGGCGGAACGGGTCCGCCGCTACTCGCGGGCGAACTCGACCCCCGTCGTCGGCACGATCGTGGAAATGAAGCTGGCCTCTGAGATCCAGATCGGGGAGGCGCTGGCGGGATTCGCCGGGCTGCGGTTCATCAAGATCAACCCGCTCGAGCTCGACCTCGACGTGGTGACCGGCGCGCTGTCCGCGGCGTTTTCGCGCCGGCACGGCCTCGTCGCGCTCTCGAAGACGGCCACCACGCTGACCGTGGCCGTGCACGACCCGCTCGCGACGTTCCCGGACTCCGATATCAAGAGCGTGACCGGCCTGGAGATCGAACGCGTCGTCGCGACGCGCGCCGACATCGAGGCGGTCACGAAGAACTTCTACGATCTTCGGACGAGCCTCAAGACGGCCGAGAAGCAACTGTCCGCGGGGCGGCTTCCCGGCTTCGACCTTGGGAACCAGGAATATCTTTCGGCTCAGGCTGACGAACTCGATCCCGCGGCCGCGCCGGTCGTGAAGGCACTGGACCACCTGCTCAATTACGCGTTCGAACAGCGCGCCTCCGACATTCATTTCGAACCGAAACGCCACGTCACGCTCGTGCGGCTGCGTATCGACGGGATGCTCCACGACGTCCACGTCGTGCCACGCATCGTCTACCAGGCGATTGTGTCGCGCATCAAGCTGCTGTCGGGTTGCAATCTTGCCGAGAAGCGGCGCCCGCAGGACGGCCGCATCAAGCGTGAACAGGGCGGGCGCGAGATCGAGCTTCGCGTCTCGACCATGCCGACGGCGTTCGGAGAGAAGGCGGTCCTTCGCATCTTCGACCCCGATGTCGTGCTCAACCGCGTCGATCAGCTCGGATTCTCGCCGGCGGATCTCGCCATCTTCGAACAGTTTTTGTCCCGGACACACGGCATCATCCTCGTCACCGGGCCGACCGGCAGCGGAAAAACGACGACCCTCTATTCGGTCCTCAAGCGCCTGTCGAAACCGGAGGTCAATATCGTCACGATCGAGGATCCGATCGAGATGGTGCACGAGGATTTCAACCAGGTGGCCGTGCGTCCGGCCATCGACCTGACGTTCGCGGCGGCGCTGCGAACGGTGCTGCGGCAGGATCCCGACATCATCATGGTCGGCGAGATCCGCGACACGGAAACGGCGGAGAACGCCGTGCAGGCCGCGCTGACGGGACATCTCGTTCTGTCCACCCTTCACACGAACGACGCGCCATCGGCGATCACCCGCCTGCTCGATCTCAAGGTCCCGCACTTTCTCGTGCTCTCCACTCTGGTCGGCGTCGTCGCGCAGCGCCTCGTGCGCGTGAACTGCCCGCACTGCAGCCAGGAGTACCGGGCGGACATGGAGGAAGCCGCGATTCTCGGGCCCGAGCTCGAGGGACGAACGCTCCGCCGCGGCGCCGGGTGTCTCAGTTGCCGGCAGACCGGCTACGCCGGCCGCGATGGCGTGTTTCAAATCATGCCGGTCAGCGAACGAATCCGTGGCTTGGTCGCGCGGCAATCAGCCTCCCCTGACATCGTCGAGGCCGCGCGCGGCGAGGGTATGCGGACGCTCCACGACGCGGCGCTCGACAAGGTCCTCGCCGGCGTCACGACCGTGTCCGAGATGGTTCGGGTGACGGGCCGGTAACCAGTTCCTGCACCACAAGACCGCTCCTTGCCCGCGCCCTACATCGAGCCGAGCGCTCGATCGAGTTCCGCGCGAATGGCGTCAAGCTCCTTCCTGAGCGTGTTGTAGCGCTCCCCCGCGTCCCGGCCGATTTTCTGATCCGCGCCGGTAGTCATCCCCGCGAGGTACGTGATGTGCGCCTGCAACCCCGGCTTCCCGTAGCGCACCGGTTCAGTGAGGAGCCTGGCCGCAATCGCATCGACCTGTTGCACCTTCTGCGTGTCGGCGCCGGTGGCTTTGCGCAGGTCATCCTGCGCGCCGCGGACGCGCAGGATGACCTGGTTGACGTCGGCCACGAGCTGGCGGATACGCACGTTATGGTCGAACTGCTCTTGCAGATCCGCGACGGTCACGCCGTCCACTGCCACGTTCGGGTCGATGAGCACATTGAAGGGCTGCGTTTCAACCGTGCCGCCGGACGTCAGCCGGACCTGGTAAGCGCCGGGGGGCATCGCCAGGCCCACCTGATGGCGCACATCCCACACGAATCGATTCATGCCTTCGAGCTTGGTCACACGCGGTGCAGCGCCTCCGCGGCCGCGGCTCACACCTGTCGGCGCCGCGTCGGGGTCATTGGACTGGGCGGCCGCGCCTCCGCCGCGCCCGCCCCGGCCGCCGCGTCCTCCGGTGGGAACGGTCTCGCTGCCGTACGAATTGACGGGTACGCCCGAGGCGTCCAGGATCTCGATCGTGACCGGGCCCGCCGGAACGGACGGCAGGTAGTAGTCGACGTTCGGGCCGAGCACCCCTGGAGCGGTGCGCGTGCGATACCCGTCGCGCGGCTTCAGCAGACGCACCTCCGTTGCGGTGTGGTGCGGCGTCAGGTGATGGAGCGCGGTGACGTTGTCCATGATCCAGAACGCGCGCCCCTGCGTGGACACGACGAGATCTTTCCGGTGCACTTTGATGTCGGTGATCGGCACGTTCGGCAGGTTCAGCTGAAATGGCTGCCAGTGCGCGCCATTGTCGAGCGAGATGTACATGCCGAACTCGGTGCCCGCGTAAAGCAGTCCTTCGCGGTCGGGATCCTCGCGGACGACGCGCGTGGGGGTGTCGGCGGGAATGCCATTCGTCCCATCCGTGAGCCGCTTCCAGGTCCTGCCGTAATCGTCTGTCCGGTAAATGTAAGGCCTGTAGTCGCCGAGGAGATATCGATACGCGGCGTAATACGCGGATCCCCTGCGGTGCGGCGAGGCCTCGATGTACTGTACGCGGCCGCCCCCCTCCATGTCCTTCGGCGTGACGTTCGTCCACGTTTTGCCGTTATCGCGTGTGACATGAAACGGCCCGTCGTTCGCGCCGGTCCAGATCACCCCCCGCTCGAGCGGCGACTCCGAGATCGCGTACAGCGTGCTGTAGAACTCCTCCCCCGTCACATCGCGCGTGATCGGTTCCCCGCTGGCCCCCTGGCAGCAGTCCGGATACGCCGTCAGGTCTTTCGAGATCTTCTCCCACGTCACACCCTTGTCGCGCGTGCGGTGCACGTACTGCGAGCCGTAGTACAGCACGTCCGGATCGTGAGGCGAGACGGCCATCGGCGACACCCGCTGCATCCGATACACCAGATCCTTCCCCACGTTGCCGTACAGGGATTGCCCGCCGATCCAGTAATTCTTCTCCTGGCCGGTCTTCATGTTCATCACGCTGTACTGTCCCTTGCAGGAGCCGTACACGATGTCCGGATTCAGCGGATGCGGGATAATCGGTCCCGTTTCGCAGCCCGGGCCGCCGCGCCAGTCCTCGCGCGCGAAGGGAGAGGCCTGGCTCGTGATGATCACCGTGGAGTCGTCCTGCTGCGCACCGTACACGTTGTAGGGAAACTGGTTGTCGAGCCACGCGCCGTAGAACTCGCCGGTGACTTGGTTCAATTGCGAGGACCAGGTACGGCCGCCGTCGACCGACACATTCGCGCCGCCGTCGTTCGACTGGATCATCGTGTTGCCGTCCCTGGGATTGATCCAGATATCGTGGTTGTCGCCGTGCGGCGTAGACATGGGCGAAAACGTCTTTCCCGCGTCGGAGGATTTGAAAAAGCTTTCGGCCCCTGCGTAAACCACCTCGGCGTTGGTCGGGTCCGCGCCGAGGGTCGTGTAGTAGAACGGCCGCTGCAGCAGCGACGACTGGGCGTTGACGAGCGCCCACGTCTGCCCCGCATCGTCTGATCGATACAAGCCACCGCCGGGCTTCGCCTCGACGAGGGCGTAGATGCGATCGGGCTTCGCGTTCGTGACGGCAAGGTTGGCCTTGCCGATCAAGTCGGCAGGCAGACCAGCCGACATCCTCGAGAACGTTTCGCCGCCGTCTGCGCTCTTGTAGAACCCTCCGTCGCGTGACCCACTGATGATCGTCCACGGCTTTCGCTCCAGGCGCGACATCCACGCGTAGACCAGGTTCGGGTTGCCCGGCTGAACTTCGACATCCATCGCGCCGACGCCGTCGTTCACGAACAGGACCTTCCGCCATGTCTTCCCGCCGTCGCTTGTCTTGAACACCCCGCGTTCCGGATTCGGCTTGAACACATCGCCAGTCGC
>JANNHC010000565.1:0-1876 GCA_031404215.1 Acidobacteriota bacterium | reverse complement strand
GATTGACGGGAGCTCTTATTGGAACCGTCAAGGACGCACAGGGCGGGGTCCTTCCGGGTGCAGTCGTCCGTGTCAGCTCCCCGGCGCTGATTGGCGGCCCGGCGACGCTGACCACGAACGACAGAGGGCAACTGCGCTTCCCGGCTCTTCCTCCGGGACCCTACGTGCTCGACATCGAGATGCAGGGGTTTGCGACCTATCACGAAGAGGACATCCGCATCGGGGCGGGCGCCACCATCGAGAGAACGGCTGTCCTGAACGTGGCAGGCCTCGCGGAATCGGTCGTGGTCGAGGGAGCGGGCTCGCGCATCGAAGCGAGAGACCCCGGATTCGGGACTCGCTTCGGCCCCGAGGACCTCCAGGCGATCCCGACGCGTCGGGCGAGCATGTTCGACTTCATCAGGGCCGCCCCTGGGCTCTCTCCCACCTCGCCTGGCAGCGGCACCACCACCACCGTGTCCGCATTCGGCTCGGGCGCCAACGAGAACCTGTTTCTCTTCGACGGCACGAACTTCACCTGCCCGTGCAGCGGCGTCGCGCGGTCCGAGCCGGGTATCGACTTCATTCAAGAGATACAAGTCCAATCTGTCGGGGCGTCCGCTGAGTTCGGCAACATGCAGGGGGCCGTGATCAACGTCGTCACGAGGCAAGGCAGCGAGCGTTTGCTGTATGACGCATCGTTCTACGGGCAAACAGCAGCCTGACGAGCCAGCCCATCCTGCTCCCGCTGGCGGCACCGAGGACCGGGCAGAGCGGGTACGAGCGCGCCAGGTATCGCGACCTGACGACGAACCTTGGCGGACCGCTTCTTCGCGAGCGGCTGTGGTTCTTCGCGGGATACCAGCATCTGCGCGACTCCGACAGTCAGCCGGGCACCGACCCGACGTTCCCGCGGACCTACGAGCAGGACAAGATCTTCGCGAAGCTCACGTGGAAGTTTACTCCGCGCTTGCAGCTGTTGCAGAGCTTTCACGACGAGTTCTGGGTCAACGCCGATCGCCCGACTGCCGTGACGCCGTTCGAGGCAACGACACGCCCTAACGCCTCGGTGCCCGCCATGACCTTCGGTCATCTGACTCACACGTTGTCGCCCAACACGCTGTGGGATGTGCGCGTGGGACGGTTTTTCTACTCCCAGGATACGCCGCCGAGCACCGGTGATCGGACGACGCCGAGCCGGTTCGACCGCGCGACGGGTATCACGAGCGGCGCTCCGCCACAGTTCGGCGGGCTGACGCTGATTCGCACGAACGCCAAGGCGACCCTTAACCACTACCGGCCTGGGCTGTTCGGCGGAGACCATCAGTGGAAGATCGGGGGGGAGGTCGAACGGGGCGAGCATCATGCGCCTGCGATCATTCCGACCGGTGTGAGGTTCGTCGACAACAGCGGGGCGCCGTTTCAGACGATTTCACGCAATCCCTCTCAAGAAGGTGGCGTGTTCTTGACGGCTGCCGGGTTCGTGAGCGACGCCATCACGGTGGGGGACCGGCTCACGATCAACGCCGGAGTGCGGTTCGACCACAGCCGCGCCATCAGTCAGGATCTGCCCGCGCTCGATCCTGAAGGGCGCGAAACCGACGGGACCGTTCGCGGCTTGGGAACGCTGTACACCTGGAGCGTGTGGTCTCCGCGCCTGGGCGTCACCGCGAAGCTCAGCGCCGATGGCCGAACGATCCTGCGCGCGAGCTACGGGCGTTTCAGCCAGGGCGTGCTGACGGGAGAGCTTGCCCCCTTCCACCCGGGTGTCACCCCGATCACCACGGCCGCCTTCGATGCGGCGACCGGCGGCTACACGCGCATCGTCTCGGTCGTTGATCCCAGGATCAACCTGCTCTTCGATCCCGAGACGCGCGCACCGCGGACTGACGAGTAC
>JANNHC010000564.1:0-2178 GCA_031404215.1 Acidobacteriota bacterium | reverse complement strand
CGGGCGGCAAGACGCGTTTTCTCCAGGCGATCGCGCTCACCCAGCTCTTGGGCGCAGGGACGCTCGCAGGCGGTGCGGATGGGCCGCTGGAAGGGTATTCGCAATAACCTCCTGACGCAGCCTGACGCCCCACTCGAACTGTACGACCTCGCGCGGGATCTTGGCGAAGCCACCAACGTCGCGGCCGCGAATCCGGACGTCTTACGGCGCGTCGAGAAGATCATGAAGACCGCCCGCACGCCAGCCGTTCTCCCGAAGTGGAACTTCACAAGGGTGCCATAGGTTTCGAAACGCTACGGAACCGAATTCTGGTTGGATGGCCGATCAAAATGGCCTGGTTGTCCTTCACTTCGGGGGCGCCAGGTTCTCCGTGAGCTCGATATAGGTACCCCACGGGTCGGTGAGAAACGCGATCGCTGTCGTCGAGTTCGGGAGCCGACCGTACGGCCGATCGAACTTCTGGCCAGCGGCTTCAAGCTTTTTGCAGAACTCCTCAAGGTTCGTCACCTCGAACCCGATGTGGTCCAGACCGCGACCTCTGGTTCCAGCAGGAGCGGCGTCGGCCTTCCTGAAGTACATCGTCAGACCTGGCAGCTGCGCTATGTAGACCTGCGGGGTTGCACCAGCCAGCGATGTGGATCCGGCGCCGAACGTCTTCGCATACCAATCACGTGTCTCGGCTGGCGCCACTGTCCTGAAGTCAAGGCGTTCCATCCGGATCGCCGCTTCCTGCGACTCCGCCCCGCCACGCAGCTCGATCGTCACGCCCTCGGGCGAGGTAAACAGGGCGCCGAGCTTCGAGCCGGTCGCCTGCTCCATTTTTTCAATCAGCCGCGGCAATTCCGACGCCCTGACCCTGAGCATAACGCGATCGACCGTCGAGCCCTCGGTGCCGCCGGTCGTCTGCTGTGACTGGCGCAGCATGACGAACGTTCCGGGAAGCTGGATCAGTTGAAGCGCGCCGTTCTGCACGGCGACGCCGCCCATGGCCGCCCAGAAACGCCGGCTCGCCTCCACGTCTTTCGTCGTGAGGTGCAGGTGTCCCATGACGACGCCGCTCGGGCCAGGCACGGCCAGTTGCGCCTGCGGCGCAGCCAGAAGGCAAAGCACGAGCCCCACCACGGCCAATTCGTGTCGTCCGCATCTGACACCCATCGTCTGTTCTTGCATCGTCGGACTCCTATTCATCACGGCGCCGCCCGCATGTATGCGAATACGTTTGCTCGCCGTGTGGTGGATCGCATGTCTGCTGTGGAGCTCGCGGGATGCGCTTCAGCAGACGACAGCAGTGCCGCTGACCGATACCATGAGCATGCCGTTGTTCTGCCCGAGCACCTCGTAATCGAGGTCGATGCCGATCACCGCAGTCGCGCCGAGCTCGCTGGCTCGCTGCTCCATCTCCTTCATCGCGACGGTCCGCGCTTCCGCCAGGCCCTTTTCGTAGGTCGCCGAACGGCCGCCGACGATGTCCCGCACGGAGGCGAAGATGTCGCGGAAGACATTCGCACCGATGATGGCCTCGCCGGTAACGACGCCAAGGTAGCGGCTGACGGGCTTGCCTTCGACAATGCTTGTGGTGGTCATCAACATCGAGCAAAACTCCTTTACCTATATATACGTTTATATACGTTTCCGCCCGGCTGATTTTCCAGCACGGGACTGCAGCACGACACAACTGGGCGGCCTCGATGGACATTACGCTTCGGTACCGCCGTAGGAGATCTGCATGCGCCGGACGGCGAGACCGCCGATCCACAGGACGAACGCGGTCAGGAGCAGCAACCCGAGAATCGCTCCTGGACGCGAGGCGGGAGCGGCGGGCGCCGCCAGCAGCCGAATCAGCATCGGCACGTCGTCGTCCATCGGCGCGGGAACGGGACAGAGGGACTGCAGGTAGTACAGGATGCTGATCTTCTGGAGAACGTGCGGAAGGATGCCGGCGGCCCCCTCCCAGGCGAGGAGCACAGCCGCCGGAATGATGGGATTACGGACGTACAAGCCAACCGCGAGAAACACGCTGCCATAGCCGACGCAGCCGAATACGGACGCCGCCACGTACCAGAACGCGTGCGACATGCCGCCGGCGTTCCAGTAGGCCTGGAGGTCCACCGGGTCGTGCGGCCAGATCATCGCCACGAACGCGGAGGGCATCATCGACTACCTCCGCGCAGTCGAGGG
>JANNHC010000563.1:0-1980 GCA_031404215.1 Acidobacteriota bacterium | reverse complement strand
GGTGACGGGAAGACGTTTAACGGGTGTAAGGGAAGGAGTGCTGGGTTGGATAGCTGTGTCAGTCATAGATAACCTCTCGAGTACCCTAACACAAATGACAACTCATTATCAATAAGGCTCATAACTTGGTACTAGCACTTTGAGAGCTTTAGGTTGCGCTGTAGGATTACTCATAAAAAAGTCCATCCCGACGACCGCGAGTCCACGATCAGGACCATGTCGGCGCTGAAAACCGGTGCCCGCGTGAGCGACTTCGAGAACCGATACCGCGCGCGCGACGGCTCCTACAAATGGTTGCTCTGGAATGCCGCGCCGCTCCAGGAGATGGGATCGATCTACGCGGACGCCCGCGATATCACGGAACGCAAGCGCACCGAGGACGCGTTGAAGCAGTACGGTCAGGAGATGGAGGCGGCCAGGCGCGAGCAGCAGAACAATGCCGAACGTCTGGCGCAACTCGTGCGTGAGCTCGAAGTGGCCAAACGCGTCGCTGAAGAAGCCACTGCCGCCAAAGGAGAATTCCTGGCAAACATGAGCCATGAAATCCGCACGCCGATGAACGCCATCCTCGGCATGACGGATCTGGCGCTGCGGACGAAGTTGACCGTCCGGCAGCGCGAGTATCTCCGATCGGTGCAGCACTCGGCGGAAGCGCTCCTGACCCTCATCAGCGACATCCTCGACGCCTCCAAGATCGAAGCGCGGCGGCTGTCGCTCGAACAGGTGACGTTCGGTGTGCGAGACACCGTCGAAGAGGCGGTCCGCCTGCTGGCCCCTGGCGCGCACGAAAAAGGCCTCGAGTTGGCGTGTCACATCCAGCCGGACGTACCCGACATCGTCGTCGGCGATCCGGGACGTTTGCGCCAGGTGCTGGTCAACCTGGTCGGAAACGCCATCAAGTTCACCGAGCGCGGCGAGGTCGTCGTGACGGTCGAAGTCCAGGAGGCGGGCACCCGCGACGTTGCCCTGCATTTCACCGTGTCCGACACCGGCATCGGCGTTCCCCACGAGAAGCAGTGGCAAATCTTCGGCGCGTTCGTGCAGGCCGACGCGTCCACAACCCGCCGGTATGGCGGCAGCGGGCTCGGGCTCACGATATCGGCGCAACTCGTGGAACTGATGGGTGGCCGCATTTGGCTGGACAGTGAGCCCGGCCGCGGAAGCCGCTTCCACTTCGTGGCGCGGGTGGGAGTTCAGGCGGTGAAGCACGACACCTCGATGCCCGCGGACCTGCAGGATCTGCGCGTCTTGATCGTGGACGACCATCCGGTCAACCGTCAGATTCTTGAAGAGATGATCTCCAGCTGGCGCATGAAGCCCGTGGCGGTCGCAGGCGCGGTCGAGGCGCTCGAGGCACTCCACGGCGCACCTGATTCATTCCGCCTCGTCGTGACCGACGCGCTGATGCCGGAACACGACGGCTTCGAGCTCATTCGGGAGATCCGGAAGGACCCCCGCTTGTCCGGGCTCAAGGTGATCCTGTTGACCTCCTCGGCGCCAGAAGCGGCTCCACGCAGCCGATTGGCGGTCGACCGGGTGCTGACCAAGCCGGTCAAGCACTCCGACCTGCTCGAGGCGATACAGTCCGTGGTGCTCTCGGCAGCGGGCGCGTCGGGCGCCGGTCCTGTAATCGATCGGTCCACGCGGCAGAGTCATACGCCGTGCCGCAGGCGGCTGCGTATCCTGGTGGCGGACGACAACCCGATCAATCAGAAGCTGATGCTGGCGCTGTTGAAACAGCAACGCCACACGGTGACGCTTGCCACCAACGGTCAGGAGGCGGTGGCGAAAGCGGCCGAGGGGAGCTTTGATCTGATTCTGATGGACGTGCAGATGCCGCTGATGAGCGGACTGGAGGCGACCGCTGCGATCCGGGCCCACGAGTCGGCCGCAGCAGGGCGGCACGTTCCCATCATGGCGATGACGGCCCATGCCATGGCGAGCGATCGGGAGACGTGCCTGCAGGCCGGCATGGACGGC
>JANNHC010000562.1:0-5795 GCA_031404215.1 Acidobacteriota bacterium | reverse complement strand
GCTAGACCTCCTCGGCGAACGAATCACGCAGCCGGTCGAAGAGGAAGTACCCGGCGAAGAACACCAGCAGCGAGGCCCCCGCGAGCGCCAGCAGCCACCGCCAGTGCCCCGAAGGGCCCGGGGTAGAACAGGATCTCCTGGTAGGAGATGGCGAGGTGCGTGAACGGGTTGAAGTTCAGCGCCTGCTTGCCCACGCCGGGCGCCGCGGTCATCGGGTAGATGATCGGCGTCGCGAAGAACCAGAACGTGAGCAGGTTCGACAGGATGTCCTTGATGTCCCGGAAATGCACCGTCAACGCGGAGAGGATTAACGCGAACCCCAGCGTCAGGACGAGCTGCACCAGCACCACCACGGGGAGCCAGATCACTTCGGCGATCACCAGCGGACGCTGGTAGTAAATCAGGAACAGCGCGAGGATGGGCAGGCCGAGGAAGAAGTGCACCATGTTCGCGAGCACGGTGACGATTGGAAGCACTTCGGCCGGGAACAGAACCTTCTTGATCAGATTGCCGCCCGAGATCAGCACGCCCGCTGACTCCGCGAGCGACGACGAGAACCACGTCCATGGAAGGATGCCGCAGAACATGAAGAGCGCGTATGGCTCCATGTCCGCGCCGTGCGTGCCCGGCAGCACCCACTTGAAGACGAAGCTGTAGATGAGGAGGAGGAGCAGCGGATTGATGAAGGACCAGAAGAACCCGAGGACTGAACCGCGGTACCGCGCTTTCACCTCGCGCGCGACCAGGCTCTGAATCAGGCCCCGGTAGCGAAACAGGCGGGCGAGGTTATGGAGCATCGATCTGCAGAATCAGCGTCGTGATGTTATCGGGACCGCCCGCTTCGTTGGCCGCGGCTATCAGTCCGCGGCAAATCACCTCGAGCGCCACGTGCTGCTGACCGAGCAGTTGTGCAATCCGGCTGTCGGCGACCACGCCGAACAGGCCATCGGAGCAGAGCAGGTAGCGCTCGCCCGGAATCGGCGTCACTTCCGTGACGTCAACCTCGGGATCTTCACCGCCCGACAGCGCGCGCGTCACGACGTTCCGCCAGGGATGCTGTCGCGCGGCGGTCGGGGTGAGCGTGCCGGCGCGCACCTGTTCTTCGACCCAGGAATGGTCGTTCGTGATCTGGTCGAGCTGTCCGTGACGCAGGACGTACACGCGGCTGTCGCCGACGTGGGCGACGCTCGCGCTGCGCCTGCCGACCAGCACGGCGGACGCGGTCGTCGCCATCCCGCGCAGATCCTGCGAGTCGGCGATGGCGGCGCCAATTTTTCGATTGGCCAGCCGGAACGCGGCCCGCAGGCGGTTGGCTTCAAGACTGATGGTGGGGTCGAACGGGAAGGGCCAGGTGCGGTTTTTGTCGGCGCCCGCGGTTTCCTGGATGAAGGCCTCGATCGCCTCGACCGCGACGCGCGAGGCCACCTCGCCCGCGACGTGGCCGCCCATTCCGTCGGCGACGACAAACAGACCGATGTCGGCGCGTGTCGAGTAGCTGTCCTCGTTGCTGGTTCGCTTGAGACCGGGATCTGAGCTGACGGCCCATGTCAGCGAAGGCAACGGCGTCATAATGGCGGCGTCAGCCTCGTACCGCGTCGCGCATCCGCTTCAGTTCTCCGATACGGGCCCCTCCCGGCATCCGCGCGGATACTTGCAGCCGCATCAGGGACTTCGTGAGTGCGACGCGCGCGCGTTCGTAATCGAGATCGGATTTCGGCTGCGCCAGCCGTTCCTCGGCGCGACGGCGCGACGCCTCCGCGCGCTCGACGCTGATGTCCTCCGCACGCTCCGCCAGCCGCGCGAGGATTGTCACGCGGTCCGGCAGCACCTCCGCGAAGCCGAACGCGATCGACAAGTACACCTTCTCCTGTCCTTTTCGGTACCACAGCTCCCCCACCGCGAGTGACGCCAGCATGGGCGTGTGTCCCGGAAGGACGCCGAAGTACCCTTCGGATCCAGGAATCTCGACCTCGTCCACTCGTTCCTGAACGATCGGGCGGTCGGGAGTCACGATTTGCAGGTCAATGTGCGTTGGTAAGGACATGACGTCTCAGCTTCCAGCTTCCAGCGCCCCCTCTTCTAGCCCTTCATCTTCTCCGCCTTCTCCACGGCCTCGTCGATCGTGCCGACCATGAAGAATGCCTGCTCAGGCAGGTGATCATACTGGCCGGCGACGATGTCCTTGAAGCTGCGCACCGTGTCGGCCACCGGCACGTACTTGCCGGGGAGTCCCGTGAATTGTTCGCCGACGAAGAACGGCTGCGACATGAATCTCTGGATGCGCCGGGCGCGGCCGACCGTCAGCTTATCTTCTTCCGACAGCTCGTCAATGCCGAGAATCGCGATGATGTCCTGCAGATCCTTGTAGCGCTGCAGGATCTGCTTCACCGCCCGCGCGGTATTGTAATGCTCATCCCCGATGATGCGCGCGTCGAGGATGCGCGAGGTCGACGCCAGCGGGTCGACGGCCGGATAGATTCCGAGCTCGACGATCGCTCTCGACAGGTTCGTCGTGGCATCCAGGTGCGCGAAGGTCGTGGCGGGCGCGGGGTCCGTGTAGTCGTCCGCGGGCACGTAAATCGCCTGCACGGATGTGATGGAGCCCTTCTTCGTGGACGTGATGCGCTCCTGCAGCTCGCCCATTTCGGTCAACAGCGTCGGCTGGTAGCCGACGGCAGACGGCATACGGCCAAGGAGCGCCGACACTTCCGACCCCGCCTGCGTGAACCGGAAGATATTGTCGATGAACAGCAGAACGTCCTTGTTCTCCGCGTCGCGGAAGTACTCCGCGACGGTCCGGCCGCTCAGCGCGACGCGCAGGCGCGCGCCCGGGGGCTCGGTCATCTGGCCGTAAACCAGCGCGGCGCGGGATTTCTCCAGGTCGTTGATGTTGATGACGCCGCTCTCCTGGAACTCGAGCCAGAGGTCGTTCCCCTCGCGCGTGCGTTCACCGACACCGGCAAACACCGATACGCCGCCGTGCTTCATGGCGACGTTGTGAATGAGCTCCTGGATGATGACCGTCTTGCCGACCCCCGCGCCGCCGAACAGGCCGATCTTGCCGCCGCGGACGTAGGGCTCGAGCAGGTCGATGACCTTGATGCCCGTCTCGAACATCTGCAGCTCGGTGGACTGCTGTTCGAGCGTCGGCGCCTTGCGGTGAATGGACCACCGTTCCTTCGACTCGACCGGGCGGTCCGGAAAGTCCACCGGCTCGCCCAGCACGTTCATGATGCGCCCGAGCGTCGCCGGCCCGACGGGCATTGAAATCGGCGCGCCGGTATCGATGGCCGCCATCCCGCGCTGCATGCCGTCGGTCGGCTTCATCGCGACCGTTCGCACGCGGTTCTCGCCGAGGTGCTGCTCGACCTCGACGATGACGTCGATGGCCTGTCCGCCCTTGCCCTCGGACTTGATCCGGACGGCGTTGTAGATCTCGGGCAGGTGTCCGCCCTCGAACTCGATATCAACCACAGGCCCGATGACCTGGACGACCTTGCCGACTTTCTGTGCTGTTGCGACTGACATGTTCATCCTTGTAGCTTGCCGTTCCCGGTTTCCAGTTTCTCGTTTCCGGTCTCGATTACGTGAAACCGATTATGACAACTGGCCACTTCCCCTACAGCGCTTGCGCCCCTGACACGACCTCGATGATCTCCCGCGTGATCGCGGCCTGCCGAACCTTACTCACTGCTCGCGGGGCCCCACCCCCGCTCGCGCGCGCTCGGCGGCGCGCTCCGCGCGCTGCACTCCGTCGCCTCGCTCGGGCCGCAGGCGCTATTCCGTTTGTTCATCAGAGCGCTTGCGCCCCTGACACGACCTCGATGATCTCCCGCGTGATCGCGGCCTGCCGAACCTTGTTCATGTACAGAGTCAACTGTTCGATCATCTCGCCCGAGTTGCGCGTCGCCGCGTCCATGGCGGTCATCTGCGCGGCGAAGAACGCGGCGTTTGATTCGAGCAGCGCCCGGAACATCTGCACCTCGACATAGCTCGGGATCAGATGCTTGAAAAGCTCCTCCGGCCGTGGCTCGTACAAGTAGTCAATCGCGGGCGCGCCAACCGCGGCGGCATCGGCCGTACTGTCGAGGGCCGACCGCGGGATGGGCAGCAACTGCTCGACGACGACGTGCTGCACCATGACCGACTTGAACTCGGTGTACGCGAGATACACGCTGTCGACCTCCCCCGCGACGAACGCCTCGATCGCCGCGGCGGCGATTGCCTGCGCGTTCTCAAATTTCAGCTGCGCGAACAGATTGATCTGCTCGTAGCGCACCTCGAACCCGCGGCGGGCGAAGAAATCGCGGCCGCGGCGGCCGATCAATCCCAGCGTGACCTGGCGGCCGGACGTTTCGGTGACGAAGTTGCCAGACGCCTTGATGACGTTCGTGTTGAAGCTGCCGCAGAGCCCGCGGTCCGCGGTAATCACGACGAGGAGAGCGCGGCCGCCGGCCTTCGGGACCAGGCGCTCGTCGAGCAGCGGATGCGCTGACGGATCGACGCGCGCCGCGAGGCTGTTCAGCACCCGCCGCATCTGCAGCGCGAACGGTCGCGCCTGCTGAATGCGTTCCTGCGCGCGGCGCAGTCGTGACGCCGCCACCATCTTCATGGCCTTGGTAATCTGCTGCGTCGACTTGACCGCGCGGACTCGGCGTCTGATATCTAGGAGTGAAGGCATTTCATTTTGTGAAGCTGGTCTATGCCGCCGTCTTTCGCGCGGCGGCGAACGCGTCTCCGAACTCCTTGAGCGCCTGGTTCAGATCGGTCTTGATCTGATCGTCGATCTGCTTCTTCTCGGCCAGCGACGACAGGAGCTGCGCGCGCCGCGTGTCGAGGAACTGGTACAGCTCGGTCTCGTACGCCCGCGCCTGTTCGACCGCCACGCTGTCGAGGAACCCGTTGGTCGCGGCGTAAATGATCACCACCTGCTTTTCCACCGGCAGCGGCTGATACTGGGGCTGCTTCAACACTTCGACGAGCCGGCGGCCGCGGTTGAGCTGATTCAGCGTGGCCTTGTCGAGGTCGCTGCCGAACTGCGCGAACGCGGCCAGCTCGCGGTACTGCGCGAGATCGAGCCGCAGCGAGCCGGCCACCTGGCGCATGGCCTTGACCTGCGCCGAGCCGCCGACGCGCGAGACCGAGTTGCCGACGTTGATGGCCGGCCGTACGCCCTGGTGGAACAAATCGCTCTCGAGGAAAATCTGCCCGTCCGTAATCGAGATCACGTTCGTCGGGATATAGGCCGATAGATCCCCCGCCTGCGTTTCAATGATCGGCAGCGCGGTGAGCGACCCGCCGCCAAGTTCCTTCTTCATCTTCGCTGCGCGCTCGAGCAGCCGGGAATGCAGGTAGAACACGTCGCCCGGGTACGCTTCGCGGCCGGGCGGCCGGCGGAGCAGGAGCGAAATCTCGCGGTACGCCTGCGCGTGCTTGGAGAGGTCGTCGTACACGCACAGCGCGTGGCGGCCGCTGTCGCGGAAGTACTCGCCCATCGCACAGGCGGCATAGGGGCTGATGTAGAGAAGCGGCGCCGGATCGGAGGCGCCCGCCGCGACCACGATGGAGTACTCCATCGCGCCGGCATCCTCCAGAATCCGCACCACCTGCGCGATCGTGGACTGCTTCTGTCCGATCGCGTTGTAGATGCAGATGACGTTTTGGCCCTTCTGGTGAATCTCCTGCTGCGACATTCCGCCCGGGCTCTTCTTCTCAATCGCCATCGCCCGCTCCAGCTCCGCATCGGCGACCGCAAACGCGGCCATCGCGTAACGTACCTCAATGTCGTCCTGCGC
>JANNHC010000561.1:0-5361 GCA_031404215.1 Acidobacteriota bacterium | reverse complement strand
CCATCGAGGACGGGATCGCGGCGGCCTTCGTTGCGCCGCAGCCGTTGGATCTGATCTAGCGATCTCGCGCGGAGAACGCCGAGCACGCAAAAACAATTTCGCGCGGAGAACGCTGAGAACGCGGAGGGTTTTGGCAGATTTTCTTTGGTGTTCCGCCGACGCCGCCCCCACCTTCGCTGAGGGCGGCTAACAGGAGAGGGGGGAGATCCGTGGATCTCCTCCTCTCCTGCCGCGCAAAGCGCGGGTCGGCGGAACACCAACGTCGCTCAGCGGGCTCCGCGGCCTCTGCGCGATCCATCGTGACGGTTAGCTCCCTTCCTTCATTCGCCGCCGCAGCCGCCGTTCCCGCTTGTCCGGCGACCCCGCGCTCTGTGGCCGGAGGAACGCGCGCGCGAGGCGCTCGATGCGGCGCTGCTCGATTTCTTCCAGGGTAGGGGGAGGGGCCAGGTCCTCGTAGAGCGCGCGGGCTTCCTTGCGCGGGATGTTCTTGTCGGCGACCGCGTAGACGACCGCCGCTGCTTTCGACCCAGGGGCCGGCTGACCACGACCTCGTCGCCGGACTTGACGTCACGGTGCGGCTTGGCCGCCTGGCGATGCAGCTGTTAGGCTGCGCCTTTCTGCCCATGTGCTCGCCATAAGACCGAAAGCTTCTTCTGACTAGCCGCGCAATCGCGGAGATACAGGTTGATGAGCGTCTGATACCGAATGCCGGTTTCGTCCGAGAGAGTCTTGAAGTACGCAATGGTGCCGTGATCGAGGCGGATGGTGATCTGACGCTTCAGTCGCTTCGCGTACGGATTGCGCTTCGCTTTGGAGAAATCGTATTCCTTCCTCATCGCGCCCACCTCTGGCTGTCTAAGTCGTGTTCGGTTGCGGTCGCCTTTCGAGCCGAGATGAGGCGAATGACGCGGCCGGATACGCGGTAGCAGGAGCCATTGTAACGACGTTGTAATGGAAAGCAAGGGCGTGCCAAGCCGAGCAGCGTGTCATTGGACTAGCGAGGGAGATCACCGATCCTGCCTGTCGCAAGGTTCTCGGAACGCCGGGCCCTTCCCGCCATCTGCTTGAGCTGCGGCATCCTGGCATGGGCATCCTGGGCGGATCCGGCGGGTCGAAACCGCGGCGACGCACGCAGCCTCTGAGCCGTGTCGGTCCCCGATCCCCGGTACCCTATTTCCCCGGCAGGCTGTTCGTGTAGCGGACGACTTCCCGGCCGTCCTTGAATTCAACGACCTTGTAGACGCGCGTCGCAAGCGGCCGGGAGCCGGCCTCGTTGCGGATCTTCGACACGTAGTCGCGCGTCTCGCGGTACGGGGGGACCGTGCCGCCGTATTTCTGCACGGCGCCAGGACCCGCGTTGTACGCGGCGAGCGCCAGCTCCTCGTTCTGCGAGTACCGCTCGAGGAGGCTCCGCAGATACGCAACCCCCGCTCGGATGTTTTCCGCCGGGTCGTACGGGTTGCTCACCCGGTAGTGCATCGCCGTCGCCGGCATCAGCTGCATGAGGCCCATCGCGCCCTTGATCGAACGCGCCATGGGATTGAAGGCCGACTCCGCCTGAATGACCGCGCGGACCAGGTCGGTCCGTACCCCGTGCAACGACGAGTGCTGAAAAATGATGGAATCGTACGCGGTGCTGCGTTTCGCGGCGCGAGTCGTGCGGATGCCCCCCATCGTCCCCACGGCGTACGTCCGTTCGGCGCCGGCGCCGTCCTTGGGCCGGTCCGACAACACGAGATTCCCCGCGCCGTCGCGCCACGAGTAGATCTGCGCCGACGCGACGACAGGCGTCGCCACGCATACGGCTGTGGCCGCGAAGACGATTCGAAGGAGTTTCCAGCTCATCAAAACGTGTAAGTTCAGCAGTTTACCGCCAGGAGACCACCCGTCACAAGGGCAAGTGGAGTGCCTGCTGTTTTCAACGACTTACGGGGATCTTATCGGCTGAAGCGTTCTGGTACAGCACGCTTGATTACAAATTTGTGGGTCGCCGAGCTGCACGGCCGGGGCCGGCGTCAGTCGAGGAGGCTGCGAATCACTGCTGGAGCCCTTGAAAGCAGGTCGTCGATTTTGGAAGGATCCTTACCGCCGGCCTCTGCAAAGTCCGGCCGGCCGCCGCCGCCGCCGCCCACGATCGGGGCGAGTTCCTTGACGAGGCGGCCAGCCTGGATCTTCCCCGTCAGATCCTTGCTCACCGACACGACGAGGCCGACCTTGCCGTCGTTATCGGAGGCAAGGATGACGATGCCGCTGCCGAGGCGATCACGGAGCGAGTCGGAAATCCCGCGCAGCATGCTCTTGTCGAGTCCCGAGACCCGCTTGGTGATGAGCCTTATTCCGTCCACGTCCACGGGCTCGTCTGCGGGAACGCCAACAGAGTCTACGCCGCCGAGCGCCATCCTCATCTTGAGCTGCTCGATCTCGCGCGACAGCCGCTTCGCCTCCGCCTGGAGTTTGTGAACGCTCTCAACGGCGTGGCCCGGCGCGGTTGACAGGGCCGAGACGATGTCGCACAGAGCGGCCCGATCGTGCTGCGCGTGCGCCACGGCTGCGCCGCCGGTGATTGCCTCGATGCGGCGGACCCCGGCGGCGACGCCGCTCTCCTCGGTCACAAGAAAGAGCCCGATGTCGCCGGTGGCGCGAACGTGCGTGCCGCCGCAGAGTTCCGAGCTGAAGCCGGCGATCGACACCACCCGTACCCGGTCGCCGTATTTCTCGCCGAAGAGCGCCATCGCTCCGCCCGCGATCGCCTCCTCCGTGGAGCGCACATCGGTCTGAACCGGGGTGTTGCGGGAGATCTGCTCGTTCACGATCCGCTCGATCTGCTCGAGCTGCTCGCGCGGGATCGCGGCGAAGTGCACGAAGTCGAACCGCAGACGATCAGGCGCCACCAGCGAGCCGGCCTGCTTGACGTGCGTCCCGAGCACCTGCCGAAGAGCGGCATGGAGCACATGGGTGGCGGTGTGGTTGCGGCGTGTTGCGTTCCGTACCTGGTCCTGGACTTCGGCCGTCACGACCTGTCCCCGGCGCAGCGATCCCTTCGCAACCCGCACCATGTGCAGTCGCGGCCTGCGGGTTCCCTGGCGGACGATGCGCTCGACCACGGCCTCGGTGCCGTTCGCGCCGGCAATCCGGCCAGTGTCGGAGACCTGCCCGCCGGATTCGACGTAGAACGGCGTCCGGGATAACGCGACGTAGCCCTTTGCCCCAACGGCCAGTTCGTCCAGCGATTGCCCGGACTCGTCGAACAGCGCGACGACCGGAACTCCCGAGATGGTCGTCGCTTCATAGCCTTCGAACCTGTCACCCGCGTGTTCCAGTTTCCGCTCGAGCTCAGGCGCCATCGACAAGGCAAGCGCCTTTTCCCCCTCCTTGAATGAGCTTCCCGCTCGCGCTTTCACGCGCTGCCCTTCCATCGCGCGCTCGTAGCCCTCGCGATCGATCGTGATGTTGCGCTGCCCGGCAAGGTCTTCCATGAAGTCGAGCGGCACCCCAAGCGAGTCGTACAGCCGAAACGCATCGTCGCCCGCCATGACACCGCCGGCCGCCGCGGCGCGATCGAGCGACTCCTCGAGCTTCGGCAGACCCGCCGTCAGGACGGCATCGAACCGTTCCTCTTCACTGCGCACCACCCGGACAACGGCGTCGCGGTTGGCGATGAGCTCGGGATACGCGGAACCCATTTCCCGCACGATCACATCCACGAGCGCATGGAGCACCGGCTCGCGGAACCCGAGTTTCTTGCCGTGCCGCATCGCGCGGCGCATGATCTTGCGCAGCACGTACCCGCGCCATTCATTCGACGGCACGACGCCGTCGGCGATGAGGAAGATCATGGCGCGGAGATGGTCGGCAATCACGCGCATGGACACGTCGGACGGGTCGTCCAGGGTCGCGCGGTACGTGACACCCGCTCGCTCGCCGATGGCATCCAGGATTGGCGTGAAGAGGTCGGTGTCGTAATTCGACAGCTTGCCCTGGATGACGGCCGTGATCCGTTCGAGCCCCATGCCCGTGTCGATGGACGGCGCGCGCAGCGGGTAGAGCGTGCCGTCCGCCTGGCGGTCGAACTCCATGAACACGTTCTTCCAGATCTCGACGAATCGATCGCAGCTGCAGTCGAGCCCGCGGCACGGCCGTCCGGCGCGTTCCTCCTCGCACGGAAACTCGTTGCCCCGGTGGTAATGGATCTCGGAACACCGGCCGCACGGGCCCGTGTCTCCCATCTGCCAGAAATTGTCCGCGAGCCCCAGCTCGGTGATGCGCGCGGCTGGAACCAGCTTCGTCCAGATACCGTGCGCCTCCTCGTCCCGCGGAATGCCTGCCTCGCCCTTGAAGATGGTGGGGTAGAGCCGATCCGCCGGCAGGTGCCACACCGTGGTGAGCAGCTCCCACGCGAAGGGAATCGCGTCCTTCTTGAAGTAATCACCGAACGAGAAGTTCCCGAGCATCTCGAAGAACGTGTGATGCCGGAGCGAGGGCCCCACGTTGTCGAGATCGTTGTGCTTTCCGCTGACCCGCATGCACTTCTGCGATGTCGTCGCGCGCGTGTAGGCCCGCTTCTCCTTGCCGAGGAATGCGTCCTTGAACTGGTTCATGCCGGCGTTGGTGAACAGCAGCGTCGGGTCCTCGTGCGGCACGAGCGACGAGCTCGGCACGATCGTGTGCCCCTTCTGCTGGAAGTACTGGAGAAAGCCGGCGCGAATCTCTCGAGAACGCATCTCTCTATTGTAGACCGCGGGGAGCTCAGTCGTCCTCGATTCGGCGGCCGCCGAGTTTTCTCAGGGCGGCGGCAATCGCGGCGGGCGTAAACCCCTGTCGCATCAAATACTGATACAGACGGGCGTGTTCCGCGGCGTTGGCGATGCGCGGGCGGCCGCGCATCTTCTTTTGAAGCGCCCTGGCGATGAGCGACCGCTCGTCCACGTCCGCGAACACGTGCGCGACCGCCTCGCTCGCGATGTCCTTGGCAATCCCCATGGCGTTCAGCTCGCGCATGACGCGCAACCGGCCGCGTCCCTTGATGTTCGAGGCGGTCCTGGCATACGCGCCCGCGACGCGCGAGTCGTCCAGCGCCTTGGTTTCAAGGAGGTGCTCGATGGCGCGATCGACGTCCTCGGGCGTGTGCTCGCGGTAGAGGAGCCGGTCGCGCAGTTCCTTGACCGACAATTCTCGGCGTGCGAGAAGCCGGAGGCCGTCCAGGTAGGCGGACAATCCCTAATCCTTAATCCTTAATCCCGAATCCCGAATCCCGAATCCTCAATCCTCAATCCTCAAACCTCAATCCTAAATCATAAAACCCCAAACCACAAACCACAAACAACAAACCAAAAACATAAAACAGAAACAAGAAACCCGAAT
>JANNHC010000560.1:0-4608 GCA_031404215.1 Acidobacteriota bacterium | reverse complement strand
GTCGCCCCCGGCACAACTGCGCCTTGCGCGTCGCGCACGGTGCCGGAAACCTGAGCCCTGTCGAACTGCGCCGCAGCCGGCAGCGCCGTCAGCAGCACGCACGTCAGCACGGCTGCGAAATACCGAAGAACCCACTTCATTAACTATTCCTCCTGCGAGTTGGAAAACGACAAGTCTCCGACCGGCAAAGTACGCCCCCGCGGGGGTTTCTGTCAAGTGTAGTCGTTTCAGCGGATTAGAGCTAGGACAGGCTTTCGGCAGGGCCCACGGTGTGCCCTCAGCATGACATGGCTCAAGCCCTACCGCTACAGTCACCGGCAGGGCTGAAGGCCCTGCGCTTCATCGCACCCAACGCACTCCCGCGGCATTTCACCCCACGCCGCAGGTGTAAGCGCAGCCCTTCAGGGCTGCCCTGCCCGTCTGGGCGTCCTTACCGGAACCGGCGCTGAAGCTTCTCCAATTCGGCGCTCCCCGGACACAAGTCGGCGTACGGAAGCTGGACCAGCGGGGTCGCCACTGTATTGAGCTGCTCGTGGAGATCGCTCGAATCGGGCGACAGGTACAGGAGCCCGGTCGCGACTTCCCCTGCCTTCTGACGCTCGCGGATATAGGCGTAGGTCTGGTCGCGGTCGGTCGGATCGTACCCCTCTTCGATCTTGCGCAGCCGTACCCAGCTTCCGTCGTGCAGCAGCACGTTGCGAACCGTCCCCGGATCGTACTGCGCGGTGATCGCCGCGGCGGGCGCCACGAAGTCGGCCTGCACGACCTCCACGTTCCTCTCGCGCGTGTAAGCGTAGCTCTTCGTCGAGCCCTCGTGATCGTTGAACGTCACGCACGGCGAGATCACGTCGATAAAGGCGAAGCCGTTGTGGGCCAGTCCGGCCTTCAGCATCGGCACCAGTTGCGCCTTGTCCCCCGAGAACCCGCGGCCCACGAAGGTCGCCCCAAGCGTGAGCGCCAGGAGACAGCCGTCAATCGCCTCCATCGTATTGGCCTCCCCTTTCTTGTTCAGGGAGCCCGGATCGGCCGACGCGGAAAACTGCCCTTTCGTCAGCCCGTAGACGCCGTTGTTCTCGAGGATGTACAGCACGTTCACGTTGCGGCGAATCGCGTGACAGAGCTGCCCCAGCCCAATCGACAGCGAATCGCCGTCGCCCGAGACCCCGATGTAGATGATGTCGCGGTTCGCGGCGTTGGCCCCGGCGACGAGCGCCGGCATCCGGCCGTGCACGCCGTTGAAGCCATGCGCCTCGCGCAGGAAGTACGCGGGCGTCTTCGACGAGCAGCCTATCCCGGAGAGCTTCGCAACCTTGTGCGGCTCGATCGAGAGCTCCCAGAACGCCTGGATGATCGCGGCCGTGATGGAATCGTGTCCGCACCCCGCGCAGAGCGTCGTAATCGACCCCTCGTAGTCGCGCCGGATCAGCCCGACGGCGTTCTTCAGCAGCGCCGGATGGTGCACCTTCGGTTTCGCGATGTAGGTCATGCCGCCTTCTCCAGCCTGGCCTTCACGGCCGCGATCACGTGATGCGCGCTCATCGGGAACCCGCCGTAGTACCGCACCGACTCGAGCTTGTCGATCGGCACGCCGGTTTCGAGCATCAGCAGGCTCCGCAACTGCCCGTCGCGGTTCTGCTCGACGACGAAGTTGACCGCGTGCGAGTCGAGAAACGCCCGGATGTCGTCGCCGAACGGGAAGCCGCGCACGCGCATGTAATCGATCGCGACGCCCTCGGCGGCGAGCAGATCGAGCGCTTCGGTGCAGGCCGCGTGGCAGCCGCCGACCGTCACGAGTCCGACCTTCGCGCCTGGCGCCGGCCGCAGGAACGGCGCCGGCACCGCACGCGCCGCGCTCTGGATTTTCCGGTCGATCCGGTCGAGCACCTCGACGTACTCGTCGCCGTCCTCGGTGTAGACGCCGAAGCGGTTGTGCCCCGATCCGCGCGTGAAATACGCGCCGTTGGGATGCACGCCTGGGAGGGTCCGGTACGGCACACCGTCGCCGTCCACATCGAGGTACCGGTGGAAGGTCTTGACGTGATCGAGCTCCGCGGCCGACAGCACCTTGCCGCGGTCCGGGCGGTAGCTGTCGTCCCACGTCAGCTTCGACACCATCCAGTCGTTCATGCCGATGTCGAGATCGCTCAGCACGAACACCGGCGTCTGGAAGCGTTCGGCCAGGTCGAACGAGGCCACGGCGCACTCGAACGCCTCGCGCGGGTCCGCCGGGTACAGACAAATGTGACGGGTGTCGCCGTGCGACGCATACGCGCAGAGCATCAGATCGCCCTGTTGCGTACGGGTCGGCATACCGGTGGACGGCCCGGTCCGCTGCACGTCGAAGATGACCACCGGCACCTCGGCGTAATACGCGAGGCCGATGAACTCCGTCATCAGCGAAATGCCGGGGCCGGAGGTCGGCGTGAACGCCCGCGCCCCCGCCCACGACGCGCCGATGACCATGCCGACCGCCGCGAGTTCGTCCTCGGCCTGCAGGATGGCATAGCGGTTACGATTCGTGTCGGGCTCCTGGCGATACTTCTGACAGAAGCCCTTGAAGGCTTCCATCAGCGACGTCGCCGGCGTGATGGGATACCACGCGCCGACGGTCGCGCCGGCATAGACACAGCCGAGCGCGGCCGCGGTGTTGCCGTCGATCAGAATCGAGTCCCTGGTCTCGTCCATCGGCTCGAGCCGGATCGGAAGGGGACAGGGGAAGTTCGCCTTCGCGAAGTCGTACCCGATGTCGACGGCCTTCTGGTTGGAATCCATCAGGGCCGGCTTCCTGGAAAACTTCTCCGTCAGCAGCGCGCGGATCACCGACGTGTCCATGTCGAGCAACGCGCATAAGGCCCCCGCGTACGCGATGTTCTTCATCAGGATGCGCTCGCGGACCGCGGCAAACTGCGCGTTGCACATCTCGGCCAGCGGAATCCCGAGATAGGTCACGTCCGGCCGCGACAGCAGCGGATCGAGCGGCCACGTCGAGTCGTACAGCAACCAGCCACCGCTCCGCAGCTCCAAGATGTCCTTCTGATACGTCGCCGGGTTCATCGCGACCATTAAATCGAACTGCGGCGTGCGCGCCGTGTAGCCCTGCCGGCTGACCCGAATTTCGTACCAGGTCGGCAACCCCTGGATGTTCGACGGAAACACGTTCTTCCCCGTCACCGGCACGCCCATCCGGAAAATGGTCTGCATGATGAGACCATTTGACGAGGCCGACCCGGTGCCGTTGGCCGTCGCGATCTTGAACGCGAAGTTGTTGACTCGATCCATGAAAATGTCCGAAACCCTCTTCCCCTACACGGCCACCAGCGGAATGACCTGTCCTGGCCGGCTGCCGGCATACGGAAGCTGCAGCACGAACTTCCGCATGTCCCAGGCGTAGGTCGGACAGCGTTCGGCGCAAAGCCCGCAGTGCAGGCAGACGTTCTCATCCTTCAGCATCACGCGGCGCGTCTGCTTCAACGGGTCCGACACGTACAACGGCTGTTCCAGGTTCGTCGCCGGTGCGTTGAAACGCTCCCGCAGGACCGGCTCATCCCCGTTGACGGTGATGGCCAGACAATCAACCGGGCAAATGTCGATGCACGCGTCGCACTCGATGCAGAGGGAGGGGATGAAGTGTGTCTCCATGTCGCAGTTCAGGCATCGCTCCACCTCCGCCTGGGTCTGCTCCGCGGTGAAGCCCTTCTCCACTTCGGTCGTCATGTTCGCGAAGCGCACGGGCAACTCGACGTGCGCCATCTTCTGGCGCTCGGCGGTGTTGTAGTTGTTGCTGTAGGCCCATTCGTGGAGCCCCATCTTCGTGCTCGTCAGCGTCATCCCTTGCGGGGGGCGCTCTGACACCGGAATACCCTGGCAGTAGTTATGAATCGAGATGGCCGCCTGGTGGCCGTGCTCCACCGCCCAGATGATGTTCGCCGGGCCAAACGCCGCGTCGCCGCCGAAGAACACGCCAGGCCGCGTCGACATGAACGTCGTCTTGTCCACGACGGGCATGTCCCATTTGCCGAATTCGAGCCCGATGCCCCGCTCGATCCACGGAAACGCGTTGTCCTGCCCGACGGCGAGGACGACCGAGTCGCACGGGATGATCTCGCGGCCGGTGACTTCCTGCTTGAGGCCCGACGAGGTCTCGACCGACTTGAACTTCTCGAATTCCATCCCGGTCAGCGTGCCGTTTTCGATGATGAAGCGGACAGGCTGCAGATTCTCGAGGATCTCGACCCCTTCTTCCTCGGCGTCGTCGAGCTCCCACGACGAGGCCTTGAAGTACTTCCGCGTCTTTCGCGCGATGACCTTGACGTCGGTGGCGCCGAGCCGCTTGGCCGAGCGGCAGCAGTCCATCGCCGTGTTGCCGACGCCGATGATGAGCACGCGCTTGCCGACCGAATCGCCGTGGCCGAAGTGAATCGACTCCAGCCACTCGATCCCGATGAAGATCTGATCGCTGTCGTGCCGTCCCGGCACGTCCAGTTCCTTCCCCTTCGGCGCGCCGGTGCCGACAAACACCGCGTCGAACTCGCCCTCGTCCAGCAGGCTCTTCAGGCTCGCGACGGGCGCGTTGTACCTGACGTCCACGCCCATGTCGATGATGTAGGC
>JANNHC010000559.1:0-1594 GCA_031404215.1 Acidobacteriota bacterium | reverse complement strand
CGCTACGGTCTTCGCACAGGAAGCTTCCGGGAAGGGTGGGGAGCAGTTCCTCCGAAAGATCCGCGACAAGAAAAAGATCACCCGGCTGACCAAGTGCATCTCGTGCGAGCTCAAGGCGATGTGCGGCATGTGCCCGGCAAACGGCGAGCTGGAAAATGGCGACCCCGAGGCACCTGTAGATTTCCTGTGTCAGGTGGCTCACCTGAGGGCGCATGCCTTCGGACTCCCGGTCCGGCCGCATGGCGACTGCGAGTATTGCGAAGGGGGTGCGGGATATGCCGGAGTGATGCGCTCGGTCACGCACCTCAAGACAACCGAATCCGCCGCGGCAGGGCCAATCCGCAAGTTCCTGCCTATGACCGCGGCGGCGGTCGATCCCGCCGGCGCGACGTGCGGACACGGCGGATGTGCATCGTGTGCGACCCATCATTGAGATAATCCGAACAACGCGGAGGGCACCATGAGTGATGATTCACGTCAAGAGCCGGATACCACGAAGAAGCGCTACTCGAAGCCCGACATCGATCAGGTCTCGCTGCGGCCCGAAGAGGCCGTGCTCGGCTCCTGTAAGACGTCAAAAATCTCCGGACCCGGCCAGCCAAAATGCAGCGTCCCGAGCGCGTGCAGCTCGCTTGCGTCATAGTGACTGAGCTCGATTGACCGACGAGCCACGCATCGACCGACACACGTCGAGCGCTCAACGTTCACGATCGACTGAAGTCTGCCTCTCGATCGGCGGAGTTCTCACCACCCTCGTGTCGAGCGATCCCGAGCTCGCCGTGACGGTGCCGGCGGCCGTGTCCCGCTTTGTCGTCGACGCCGGCGCGCGTGACATTCATGTCGACGCGCGATGGCAGGCTGACCAGCGACGCGAGCTCGGACGGCCGTTGTTCGATTCGGGCGGCCTGTGGCAGCTTCACGAGGCGGACGGCCGGCTTGCCTGGACGTTTACGTCTCCAAAATTCGGACGCGCACCGTACAAGACCGCCGTATTCGAGCCGGATTTTTCCGCCGGGACGGTGTCCCTCCATCGGCCCTACTTCGACGCGTCCACGCCGATCTACCCCTTGGAGTATCCGCTTGACGAGCTCCTCGTCACGAACTGGCTGGCTCTCGGGCGCGGCGTGGAAATCCACGGGTGCGGGATCGTCGATTCGAGCGGCGCGGGCTACCTCTTCGCCGGCCATTCAGGGGCAGGCAAGAGCACGATCGCCAGACTGTGGCAGGCGCAGCCTGATGTCACCATTCTCAGCGACGACCGGGTGATCTTGAGAAAAACCGGCGACCAGATTTGGATGCACGGGACCCCATGGCATGGCGACGAGCCATTGGCGTCGCCGACCCGCGCGCTGCTGACGCGCGGATTCTTCCTGCGGCATGCATCGCGCAACCAGATGACCGACGTCGGCCGCGGGCGGGCGGTCGCGAGTCTCTTCGCGTGCAGCTTTCCCCCTTTTTTCAGCGCGACTGGACTCGATTTCACCGTCTCGTTGCTCGCCGAGATCACCCACCTCGTTCCATTCGCGGAATTCGGTTTCCTGCCCGACAGCGGCGCCATTGACTTTGTTCGCGTCGCACGCTGAGCGTCCCCACG
>JANNHC010000558.1:0-18211 GCA_031404215.1 Acidobacteriota bacterium | reverse complement strand
CGGCTCCCCCACGATCACCAAGGACGGCGTGACCGTCGCCAAGGAGATCGACCTCAAGGATCCGCTCGAGAACATGGGCGCCCAGATGGTGCGTGAAGTCGCGAGCAAGACGTCCGACATCGCGGGCGACGGCACGACGACCGCCACCGTGCTGGCCCAGGCGATCTTCCGCGAAGGCGCGAAGAACGTCGTCGCCGGCGCGAACCCGATGGAACTGAAGCGCGGCATCGAGAAGGCCGTCGAAGCGGTCATCGAGTCGCTCAAGAAGCAGTCGAAGCCGGTCGCCGGCAACATGATCGCGCAGGTCGGCACGATCTCGGCGAATAGCGACGACACGATCGGCAAGATCATCGCGGAAGCGATGGAAAAGGTCGGCAAGGACGGGGTCATCACGGTTGAAGAGGCGCGCACGCTCGAAACCTCGCTCGAGGTCGTCGAGGGCATGCAGTTCGACCGCGGGTACCTCTCCCCCTACTTCGTCACGGACCCGGAGCGCATGGAAGTGGTGCTCGAGAACCCCGTCATCCTGATCCACGAAAAGAAGATCAGCTCGATGAAGGATCTGCTCCCGCTGCTCGAGCAGGTGGCACGGGCCAGCCGACCGCTCGTGATCATCGCCGAGGACGTTGACGGCGAGGCGCTCGCGACGCTGGTCGTCAACAAGCTGCGCGGCACGCTGTCGGCCGTCGCGGTGAAGGCGCCCGGCTTCGGCGATCGCCGCAAGGCCATGCTCGAGGACATCGCGACGCTGACGGGCGGCAAGGCGATCACGGAGGATCTCGGCATCAAGCTCGAGAACATCAAGCTCGAGGACCTCGGCAAAGCCAAGAAGGTCACGATCGACAAGGACAACACGACGATCGTGGAAGGCGGCGGCGGCCAGCAGGCGATCGAAGGACGCGTGAAGCAGATCCGCACGCAGGTCGAAGAGACCACGTCGGACTACGACCGCGAGAAGCTGCAGGAGCGGCTGGCGAAGCTCGTCGGCGGCGTCGCCGTCATCAAGGTCGGTGCGGCCACCGAAACTGAGATGAAGGAAAAGAAGGCGCGCGTCGAGGACGCGATGCACGCGACGAAGGCGGCGGTCGAAGAAGGGATCGTGCCCGGCGGCGGCGTTGCGCTCATTCGCGCGGCGAAGGCGCTCGACAACCTCAAGCTCGAAGGCGACCAGAAGGTCGGCGTCGAGTTGATCCGCAAGGCGATCGAAGAGCCGCTTCGCTGGATCGCGACCAACGCGGGCCAGGAAGGCTCCATCGTCGTCGCGCGCGTCAAGGAATCCAAGAACCCCGGTGAAGGCTACAACGCCGCCACCGACAAGTACGAGGACATGGTGGCGGCCGGCGTCATCGACCCGACCAAGGTCGTCCGCACGGCGCTCCAGAACGCCTCGTCCATCGCATCACTCCTGCTCACGACCGAAGCCATCGTCTCCGAGATTCCCGAAGATAAGAAGGAATCGGCCGGCGGCGGCGGCGGCATGGGCGGCGGCGGCGGCGGCGGCATGGGCGGCATGTACTAAAACTCAGGGCTCAGGGAAAACGAAAAGCCGGCTGGGAGAAATCCCGGTCGGCTTTTTTTATGCCCTCCAAAGGTGTGTGGCGTGAAGCTCGACGCAGGATGGCGGCAGACGTCAGCGCAGCGTGAAGGACATCTCGATCACGATGAGGACGGCGACCGGTTGGCCGAGGCGCAGGCCGGGACGGAAGCGCCACTGTTTGACGGTCTTGACAGCTTCCTTGTCGAGGCCGAACTGCTGATCGAGAGAGCGGACGATCTGGACGCTGCCGACCGAGCCGTCAGGCATCACGACCGCTTCCATCGTCACGAGCCCCTGGATACGGGCGCGCATCGCTTCCCCGGTGTAATTCGGCTTGACCTCGCGGATCACCACAGGCGACGTAATGCCGTTGCCCTCGCGATAGAAGCCTCCGCCGGTTCCCCCGCCGACGCCGTCGCCGTAGCCTGAGCCGGTTCCGGAACCGACGCCGGTGCCGCTCCCAGTGCCCCCGCCCCCGCCCGTTCCGGTTCCCTGGGCAGCCGTTGGCTGCGGGACCGACGTGACAGCGCCTGGCAACTCGACAACCGAGGTAACCGCCGGGATGTTCATCTGCGGCAGAGGTTTCGGTACGTCCACTTTCGGAGGCTCGACCGCGCGTGTCTTCGGGGGGACGATCTCAGCCTTACGCGGTGGGTCCGGCATCTTGTTGCCGCCACCGCCGCCGCCGCCCCCGGGACCGGGCTGGGCGACCCACGTAATGTCGGGCTGATCGAGGACCTTGGCCAAGCCGGAAATGGTCGCCGGGCGCGTAAGCACCCACACGAGGAGTATCAAGCCGCCGACGTGGAGCACCACCGACCAGGAGGACCGTAGGAGGAAGCTTTTCCACGAGAGCTTGGTCTCGTGAAGCGACCCAGCGAGAAAACGCGCGTTAGGGCTAGCGCCCTGATAGGCTTCGGCCATTCGATGTTCAGAAAATACTTGAACAGACATTTTCGCCCACTCGGTCCGTCTCCGCAAGGTGCAATAAGGGTGCCTCGACCGCACGCGCCCCTGTAAGGCGGATGAACGGGCTCCCCCAATCGATCCGTCACTTCAATTGGACGCCGGTGAACGCAGAAAGGACGCTTTGGGGCTACACCCTCCCCGTCCAGGCCCCGATGGCCGCATTGCCTCCGCCATATGCGTGAAGCTTCGCCAGCGCGTCGGCCGCACGCGGCTCGTTCCGGATAGCCACGAGTACACCCCCACGCCCCATCAACGCTTCGAAGATGTAACCGTCGTGCCGCTGGAAGCCCGCGCGGCCAATCGTGGCGCCCAGGCCGGACGTGGAAAGCCCGCTGTCGTCCCCCTGCAACGCCCACACGAGCGGCCCGCAGGCCACGACCGCGCCGACCGACTTCAGCTCGATGCGATCGGGTGGTTTGGTGAGGGCCGATTCGATCAGGGCCGTAACGTCGGGGGACACTCTTGCGAGAATCGTGAGCGATTCTGGAACAAATCCGTCGGACAGCAGGGCCTCGACACCCCGGCGCGCCCAGGACGCGTCCTGAAACACGCCGATGGTGAACCGGCCCGTGCCGGTCACGATCGTCCCCGCCTAGCGTTCGCCGGCTTCATTCACTCCAGTTCGCGGTCTCCACCTGCGTCGCGCCGCTCGCCTCGAGTAGCGCCCGGACCGTCGCGGCCTCCGACGGGACGGTATGCACACCCAGGAGGATGGCGCCTTCCTCCACGGCTTTCTCGAGCGCCGCCGCGTGCGACGACGCCACGCCCGCGCCCCGCAACGCCGACGCGATACCACCGGCAACGTGTCCCGCGGCTTCGCCCAGGCCGGCCGCTAACGGCCCCGCGGCCACGATAGGGCCAATGCCCGGCAGCACGAGCGCGATCGCCGCGAGGATGTAGCCGGACAGCTCGCCGAGCCTGGCGGCAGTGGGGGAATCCTCGATGTCGGTGCCCGGCGTGGCATCCATATCGACCGCGAACTTCGACTCCTCGTCGTGGTTGCGGCTGATGATGGAGATCTGCTCGCGCGGGATGCCCGCGCCGTGCAGAACTCGTACAGCGGCGGCGGCGGCGGACGGTGTGGGGAACAGGGCGACAACGAGGGGATGGGTCATTGTCTTGAATTCTAGCGTAAGGTGGGCCCGATGGATCGTATGGACATTGCGATCGTCGGCGCGGGACCGGCCGGCAGCCGTGCGGCGTGGCGCCTTGCCCGCGCGGGGGCGCGCGTCACCCTGTTCGACGGCAGCCATCCACGCGAGAAACCCTGTGGCGGCGGGGTGACCGGGCGGGCGCTCGAGTTGCTGGGCAACGCGATCGACAGCCCGGCGCTCGCCGCGGCCTTGATTCAGAGCGCGACTTTCGAGCGAGGACCAGACCGTGCGCAGATGCGCATCGAGCAGCCCCCCGACGCGTCCCCGCACCTGGTCGTCACCAGCCGGGCGCGCTTTGACGCCGCGCTCCTCGCGGCGGCGATCGACGCAGGCGCCACCTTCGTCCCCGAACGCATCACCCACGTCTCGCGGGCCGATGGCGGATGGCAGGTGACTACGCGCCACGGCGCGGCGCATGCGGCGTGGGTCCTCGGCGCCGACGGCCCGAACAGCCTCGTGCGAAAACGCGTGTCTCGTCCTTTTGACCGGGCGGACCTGTCGATCGCCACGGGATTCTTCGTCCACGGCGTGACATCGCGCGACATCTCCATCGGGTTCGAAGACAATCCGGCCGGCTACCTCTGGTCGTTCCCGCGCCCGGATCATCTGGCTGTCGGCGTGTGCGCGCAGGCGGATGTCTCATCCCCCTCCATGCTGGCGCCGATCGCGTCGAGCTGGATCGCGCGCAACGTCGCTTCCGGGCCTGCCGGGCCGACGCTCGAACGGTATAGCTGGCCGATCCCTTCGCTGCGCGAGTCCACCCTGCGCCTCGAGCAGCCGGCGGGCACGGGGTGGTTGTTATTAGGAGACGCAGGCGGCATGGTGGACCCTATCACGCGGGAAGGCATCTTCTTCGCACTGTCGTCCGCTGACGCTGCCGCAGAATGCCTGGTTGAGGACCGCGACCCGGCGGTTGCGTACGTCGCGCGCATCCGCCGATCGATTTACGACGAGCTTGCCCGGGCGGCGCGGTTGAAGGCGAGTTTCTTTCGTCCACGCTTCACGGGTCTGCTGATCCGCGCGCTCGAGAAGAGCCCGGGGATCCGCTCCGTCATGCTCGACTTGATCGCCGGACGCCAGCCGTACCGCGGGTTGCGACGACGGCTGCTCGCCACCATGGAGCTGGGACTGATGGTCAAGATGCTGAGGCAATAGGTCGCAGCGGCGGGGCTGAAAGCCCCGCCTTACGGACGGGAGGCCGGGTTTTCGATCACTCCACCATATAGCCGTCACGGGCACGGACACGGGCGCCCGACCTCTTGACGGTCACGGTGATCGATCGCCATTCGTTCGAGCCGGCAACGGGTGTGCGCGCGGGCGTGTAGCCGAGCAGGTACTGCTGCCGAAGTTCGCGGGCGATCGACCGGACCGCCTCGGTAAGCGCCGCGCCGTCGCGCGCGTGGTAGGAACGTCCACCGGTCAGCGTCGCAAGCTCCGCGAAGAGCGGCGGGCGCGTGGATCCCACGGCGACGGGAAAGATCATCACGTCGGAACGCCGCGCCCTTGCAAGCGCATCTGCTGCCGCCGCCTGGCTGTAGCGATCGTCTCCGTCCGACAGCAGCACCAGCGCGCGTCGGCCCTTCGCGGGCTGCACGTCGTCTATGGCGCGAATGATCGCATCGTGGAGGCCGGTCGTGCCGAAGACGTCGAGCGCGTTAATCGCACGGCGCTGCGCGTCACGGTTGGTCGAAAGTGGAGCCACCACCTCAACCTGGGATCCCATGGCCAGGATCATCGCTTCGTCAGGAGGCCGGAGTTCCCCCAGGAACACGTTCGCAGCCGATTTGGCCAGCGGCAGGCGCGTGGCGGTCATGCTGAAGCTGCGATCTAGCGCCAGCGCGACGGACAGTGGGAACTCCCCCGCCGCAAAGTTGGAAACCGCCTGAACGTCCCCGTCCTCCCGCAGCTCGAAGTCTGCCTGAGTCAGCCCGGTAATCGCCACGCCCTGGCTATCCGTCACACTGGCGTACACCTCGACCAGGTTGACTCCGGACCTGAATTGGCCGCCCACCGGCGCGGCACCCATCAGCGTGCCCACGATGGCGATAGCCGTGAAGCGGCCGGCGATACCCGCAAGGGTGATACAATCGGCCGATTCTCCGCGCATACTCCAAGGAGCAGGCACCATGGGTTTAGGCATACCCGAGCTAATCATCATCCTGGTCATCATCATCATGATTTTCGGAGCAAGCCGCCTGCCGGAAATCGGCCGTGGCATCGGCAAGGGCATCCGGAACTTCAAGGAATCAACTCGAAGCGGCAAGGGGGACGAGTAACCCCGAGCCGCGCATCATGGCTGAAGCCTTTTCGGGCTGAAGCCTTTACAGTCCTGAAGCCCTACAGCACGATTCGAGAATCCCCCACCCGACGGGTTACCCGCTCACGATCGAGAAACTCGAGCAGAGGAATCGCGAACTTTCGTGTAATGCCGTAGCGTGCCTTGAACGCAGGCACATCCACGCGCGCATCCCCCTTCAACCCCCGCACGTCGGCCTTGAGCCGGGCGAGGGCCTCTGCGTGGAACACCAGCGCATCAAGTTTGACGAGTGTTTTCTGGCGAACCAGAAGGCCGGCCACCCGATCCGCCACAACCGCGGAGACATGGGCGGCCGTGGCTGCCGAAGGGACATCAGGCGGGGTGAGTCCCGCATCCCGAAATATCCGTTCGATGGCGTCCCGGGCGCGGGCTTCCTCCGGCGACAAGGACAACTGGTGGCCCGCACGCGCCAGCCGATCCCGCGCGATGATTGTTCCGTCCCCGGCAAGCGCCGCCAGCACGTGCTCGAAGACGGACGGGGCGGCACGGCCGAACAGCCGCTCGCGCGCCTCCTCTCGCGGCAGTCCTTCCGATAGCGGCTGCGCCTGGTGGTGCGTCTCGATCGCCGAGAGCAAGCACTCGGAGAGTTCCCGCAGCACCACCGGTGACACAAACAGATCCCCGACCCGAACCGCCTGCGCCGCCCGCGAGAGCCGCGCTCCGGCCGCCTCGGCGGCAGGCCGGGACAGCCCCGCCCGGCTGACCAGCGCCGAAAGCGGCAGCCCGGCCGGTCCGCGTTCATCGACGAATGCCAGTACCGCGCTGTCCAGCGCCGTGACAGCGTCGCCTCGCTGATCGAGCCGTCGATAACGCGCGAGGGCAGCCGCGCTGCGGATCCCGCTCCGCGGCGGGTGGGGATCGAGCACCACCCCACCCGCCATGGTGATGGACGGGGAGTATGAGCGGAGGATGAAGCGATCGCCGCGCGTGAGCACCGCGGGGGCTTCGAGTCGGATTCGCGCATACGCGGTTCGCCCCGGAGCGATTTCGACCGCCAACCGCTCGTCCTGCCTGTCTGCCGCAATCGCCACCCGGCCGAGCAGCTCCGTCGTGCCGTGATGAAATCGAACCCGCGCGCCGTGGCCGAGCGCCCGGCCATCCCGGAGCACGTCCACGACCACATCGAGTCGGCGGGTCGGCTCGAAGCCGCCAGGCACGCACAGCGTGTCGCCGCGCGAGAGATCCGCGACCTCAACACCCCCGAGGTTCACCGCCACGCGGTTTCCTGCGACGGCCTCGGCCGCCCGCTGTCCGTGCACCTGCACTCCGCGCACTTTGATGCGCAGGTCGCGCGGCAGCACGGCCAACTCGCTGTCCTCCCGGATCGCACCGGAGACCAGCGTCCCGGTCACGACCGTACCGAAGCCCTTCACGGAAAAGACCCGATCGATCGGCAACCGCGCCGGGCCCTCGCGGTCGCGCTCCCGCAGCGAGGACGCAGCATCCACCAGGGCCTGCCGGAGTGCCTCGAGGCCATCGCCGGTTTTCGACGAGACCGCGACGATGGGTGAGTGCGCGAGAAACGAGCCCGCCACAAGCTCGCGAGTCTCGAGCCTGGCAAGTTTCATCGTGTCGGCATCCGCCAGGTCGGACTTCGTGAGGACGATCACGCCTGCGGGGACCTCGAGCAGGCGGCAGATATGGAAATGCTCACGCGTTTGCGGCATCACGGATTCGTCGGCCGCGACCACGAGCAGGACGAGGTCGATGCCGCCGGCGCCGGCGAGCATGTTCTTGACGAGCCGCTCGTGCCCCGGCACGTCCACGAAGGCGAGATTGACACCATTCGCCTGCACGTGCGCGAACCCCAGATCGATCGTGATGCCCCGGGCCTGCTCTTCCTTCAACCGATCGGGATCGGTGCCGGTCAGCGCGCGCACGAGCGCGCTCTTGCCGTGGTCGATGTGCCCCGCGGTGCCGATGACAAGGGACCGCATCATCGACTTCCGACTGACCGGCCAAGCCATGCGAAGGCGGAAGGCGGTCGCCGCCAACAACGATACGCGCGGCGGATAATCACCGCTTCCCCCGCTTCGCCGATCGCTCCTTGCGCCCCGGCCGTTGCGCGCGGCGTCTCTCCGCCTTCGCGGCCGAGCCGCTTCGGCGCGACAGGTCCGCCTTCGTTGCGCCCTTCGCGGTCTTGCCCGACGAAGGCTTCCGCCCCGGGTCGATCCGGCTCTTTCTGGGACCCCGATTGCTTTCCGACTCGCGCACACGGTCCAGGATCTCCGACAGCCCGAGATCGACCTGCCGGCGCTCCATGTCCACCTTGACGACCTGCACCTTCACGCGATCGCCAAGCCGATACACGCGCCCGGTGTTCTCTCCCTGGAGCACGTGTGCACGCTCGACGAACCGGTAGTAGTCGTCCGCCATGGTCGAGACGTGCACCAGCCCTTCGACGAAGTGTTCGATGAGCTCGATGAATAGTCCAAACGCCGTCACGCCGGTGATGTACCCCTCGAACTCATCACCGACCTTGTCGGTCATGAAGCGGACCTTCTTCCACTGCACGAGCTCCCGCTCCGCATCGTCCGCCCGCCGCTCGCGCTCGGACGTATGCCGCGCAATCTCGGGCAGGTCGTCGGTGAGTTGGTCTTTCCTGTCGCCGGTCATCGCGCCCTGCCGCGATTCACGCAACGTCCGGTGCACAACCAAATCCGGGTATCGGCGAATGGGCGACGTGAAGTGCGTATAGCTGTCCGCGGCAAGCCCAAAGTGTCCGAGGTTCTGGGCGTCGTAGCGCGCCTTCTGCATCGTCCGGAGCATCAGGAAGGCGATGGGCTTTTCTTCCGGCGTGCCGCGCATTTTCTCGACGAGTTTCTGGAAATGCCGTGGCGTGACCCCCTCGGGAGGCGCGGCGAGGCTATAGCCGAGCGTGGTGACGAACTCCTCGAACTCCGCCACCTTCAGCGGATCCGGTTGCTCGTGAATCCGGTAGAGCGTGGGGACCTCGTGATCGTCGAGATGCTGTGCGACCGTTTCGTTTGCCAGCAGCATGAACTCTTCGATGATCCGGTGCGCCACGTTGCGTTCGGCGGCAATGATCGCCTCGACCATGCCCGCCTCGTCCAGGACGATCTCGGGTTCCTTCAGGTCGAAATCAATCGACCCCCGCCGGTGCCGCCGCTTGTTCAGGATCGCGAACAACGCGTGCATCGTCTCGAAGCAGGGCACCAGACTCGTGTACCGCGCGATCGTGTCCGGATCGCGGTCCGTCAGGATCGCGTTGACTTCCGTGTAGGTCATCCGGGCGTTGCTGTGAATGACGCCGTCGTGCAGCTCGTACCGGACGACGGTGCCCTTCTGGTCCACTTCCATGAGGCAGGACTGCACGAGCCGGTCTACCTGAGGGTTCAAACTGCACAGACCCGTCGACAGCTCGGAAGGGAACATGTGGACCGCCCGATCGGGAAAGTACACGGAGGTGGCGCGGTCGTAGGCTTCCTCGTCGAGCGCGCTGCCTTCCTGCACGTAGTGGGCGACATCCGCGATGTGAACCCCGAGCCAGTAATTGCCGTTCGGCAATTTCTCGATCGTGATGGCGTCGTCGAAATCGCGCGCGTGCTCGCCGTCGATCGTGACGGTCACGAGCGGACGGAAGTCGGTTCGATCCCGCAGGTCGGTTTCGCGGACGGACGAGCCGATTCGACGCGCCTCTTCGACGGCGTCCTCACGGTGCTCGTCTGGGATGCCGTATTTCCGGATGATGATCTCGTTGTCCACGCCCGGTTCGTCGATGTCGCCGAGCACTTCGGTGACGCGACCGACCGGCCCGCGGGCGGGCGTCGGCCACCGCGTGATTTCCACGACGACCATGTCGCCAGGCTTCGCCTCGAGATGGTCGCCGGTCGGGATGTGCACGTCCATGATCAGCCGGCGGTCGAACGGCACCACGAACCCGAGCCCCGATCCATCGACGTCGAACCTCCCGACGACAGTCGTGGAGCCGCGTTCGAGGACCCGCAGGATCCGTCCCTCCGCGCGATTCTCGCTGATGCGTTCGATACGCGCGACCACGCGGTCGCCGTGCATGGCCTGGTTCAGGTTGCTGCCGGCGATGAACAGGTCACCCTTGACGTCCTCGAGCGGCCGGTCGGGCACGACGAAGCCGAACCCGCGCGCATGGGTCACCACTTTCCCGACCACGAGGTTCATGCGGTCCGGCAGGCCGAACCGGTTTCCCCGTGTTTGCACGAGAGCCCCGCTCTCGACGAGGTCGGCAAGCAGCTTCGTAAAGGCGGGGCGCTGCTGCCGAGGCAGCGCGAGGCGCTGGAGGATCTCGCGCGGGGTAGCCGGATGGTCCAGCTCGTCCCGGATCAGCTTCAGGAGCTGCTCATGATTCAACATTCTCTCGATTCTAATTTCGAAGGGTAAAAAAGGGCTGATAATCCACGCGTGTTTTATTCCAACCGGACTCCGGGTGGCTCAGTCTACTGACTGTGTGACCGGAACCGAGCCCTCCGCGGCTACCGACCTGGACCTGGTGCGCCTGGCGCAGGCCGGCGACGTCGAGGCCTTTGGCGAGCTCGTCGAACGGAACCGGCGCGCCGTGTTCCGGGCCGCGCTGGCGTGCGTGCGCTCGCCCGCCGAGGCAGACGATGTCGCGCAGGAAGCGTTCGTCACTGCCTATCGCAAGCTTGGCACCTTCCGCGGTGACTCGCAGTTTCGCACCTGGTTGCTGTCCATCACGTGGCGGAAGGCCATTGATCGCCGCAAGAGCCTCTCCAGATGGTTGCGCCTCGCCGTCAGCCCGGGACGTGAAGACACGGGAGAGGACGCGTTCAATCACATAGAACGGATCCCGTCGCCTCATCGCTCGCAGGAAGACACGGTCGTGGACGAAGAGCTTCAGCGCAACGTCACCCGGCTCATCGGCACGCTGCCGAAGAAGCTGCGCGACGCCCTGCTGCTGGCGGGCACTGGTGAACACACCTACGAACAAATCAGCCAGATGCTCGGTGCGCCGCTCGGCACGGTCAAGTGGCGCGTCTCGGAGGCCCGGCGCGTATTGAAAAGAAAATTGTCCGCGCTCGGTTATGCGTATGAATAAGGACTCGTCCCGCTCCGGGTGGCCTGCCGCCCACGAATCGCCGATTGACCGCGCGCTCGATCGTGCGGTCCGCGACATGATGCACGTCGATCCGCCGCCAGGCTTGCGACGGCGTGTGCTGGCGCGCGTGGAACCGCGCGTGACAGGCCGGTGGATGTTCATGCCCGGGTACGCTCTGGCGGCGGCGGCGCTCGCCATTCTGGTGCTGGGAGGCGTGTTCGTGCGGGAGCACCGCACGAAACCCATCCAGACGGGCACCATCGAGCCCTCCGCCCGGACGGCGCCCGTGCCCCAACCGCGGCCGGCGCCATCGCCGAACGCGAGGGGCGACATCTCCGGCCGCGCGCCGGCGACCCGGATCACTCGAGAGTTGATCCCCATGCCCCGGGTCACGAATGTGTTCGGATCGCGCACGCAGGGCGTATCGGCCGCGAGGCGACCCGGCGATGAAACCGCCTGGCCCGCAGCCGCGACTGTGACGGACACGCCCGTGAGCGCGGTCGCGCCGATCGTCATCGAGCCAATCGAGACGCTGCCACTCGTCATCCCGCCGCTCGTCACCGCGGCGCCACCACTGAAAGGCGGACTGTAGGAAATGCTGAAGAGGCTGACGTTGATTCCGGTTTTCTTCGTCGTGTTCTCGGCGCTGCTGTCGGCGCAGGATTCGGTAGCGCCGCAGCTCCCGGCGGCGACGGCGCAACCCCTGCCGGCCCGATCCGCCGCCCAACTGGCCAACATCCGCATCGAGCTGACGATCGTGGATCAGCGAAGCGACTCCCCCGCCACGCCAAAAACCGTCACGATGCTGGTCGAGGATCGGCAGAGCGCCCGAATCCGCACCGGGCGCGGGAACGCAAGCCTGAACGTGGACGGGCGCCCCGAGATTCTTCGAGAAGGGCGAATCCGGATCACGTTGAGCCTGGAGTACACGCCGCAGGACGGCCCCGAACGCGCGGCGCCGATGCCGATCCAGGAATCCGTCACGGCACTGCTTGAAGACGGCAAGTCGGTTGTCGTCTCGCAGTCAGCGGATCCGTCTGGCGATCGGCGGGTGCGTCTCGAGGTCAAGGCGACGATCGTCAGGTAAGATGCGTGCGCGCGTCTACCTGGACCCGGAGACTTTGATCGCGTCCAGCGCTTCCGCGGCCTTGTTGTTTGCAGCGAGATCCAGCTTTCCCGTCAAACGCTGCGCTTCTTCCAAGTGTCCCATGGCGGCGTCGATCCCGGATGCCGCCTCGCGCTTTCCGCCGTCCTGGTAGCGCTCTTTCACCCGGCGAAGCGGCGCCTTGGCGTCCTCGAAGTGACGACTGGCGTCGCCGAAGTTGTTGTTGTAGAGACTCAGCCGCGCGTCGAGAATCTGACCGCGACCTTCGGCAAGATCGAGTTGCTGCTTCGCGTCGTCCAGCGCCGTCTGGATCTGATAACGGCCCGAGGCGCCCCACCCGAACCCCAGCCCGACCGCCACAACCGCCACCACGAAGACCGAGATGATGAGCTTGCCCGCAGGAATCGGCATGCCTTGATTCTAGTTCTCCCAGAGCGCGAGGGCCACAAGCGATCAGGGATGGATCAACACCACGTGAAGATCGCCGATGTTCGTTCCGGTCGGTCCCCACATAATCAGATCGCCGAGCGGCGCGAAGAAGTCGTACGCGCCGTTCGAGATGAGCGCGGCCTCTGCCAGGAGACCCCGTTCTGTGGCGCGCACGGTCGTCATGCTGTCCACGATGGCGCCGGCGGCATCCGTCGGCCCGTCGATGCCGTCGGTGCCGGCACTCGCCAGCGCGACGCCGCCGCCTTGCGGACCACGAGCATCAATGGCCGATGCGGCGCCGAGCGCGAACTCCTGGTTCCGGCCTCCTCGTCCGCGCCCGCGCACGCGCACGGTCGTCTCGCCGGACGCGATCACGCACAACGCGACCCCACTCTGGATGGACAGCGCGACATCGGCGAACGCAACACCCGCGTCGCGAGCCTCGCCGCTCGTGGCCGCCTCGATGATTCGTACCGCATAACCAAGCCTGCGGGCCGCCCGCGCCGCGCCCTGCATCGCCATGTGGCGGTTGCCAATGACTTCGTAGGTTGCGTTCGCAAGCCTTGGATCGCCCGGCTTGGGGGACTCGTCGCGGCCGCGCTCGAGATGGGCCATGACCGTGCGAGGGACCGTCGTCTCCACACCTGCTCGCCGGACGATTGACAGGGCATCGCTGCACGTCGTCGGATCCGGCACCGTCGGTCCCGATCCGATGACCGCGGGATCGTCTGGAATTGGTCCGTGCACATCGGAGATGGCGAGCGTCAGTGTACGCCCGGCCGCGGCAGCGAGCCGCCCGCCCTTTACCGATGACAGGTGCTTCCGCACGCAGTTGAGATCGGCGATTGCGACGCCCGCGTGCATCAACGCGCGAGAGGTCGCGACCTTGTCGGCGAGCGATATACCCGGGGCCGGCACCGCCAGCATGGACGACGCCCCGCCGGACAACAGCACGACGAGCGCGCCGCGCGATCGACTCGCCTCTGCCAGCGCCAGGGCGCGCCGACCGGCGGCTTCGCTCCCCGCGTCCGGCGAGGGATGCGATGCGTCGAAGTATTCCAGCGAAGGCGGTAGCGCCAGGTCACGCGTGCGGGGACCGGTTACGAGGCCCGCGCCGAGCGCCACACCATCACCCATCACACTGCGTGCTTCGGGCGTGTGCAGTGCCGCGGCCATCGGCCACGCAGCCTTTCCCGCGGACACGATGGACAGTTCTGAATGTGAAAATGAGGCGAGCACGCCGCGTGACAACGCGGAGCGGACGAGATGAACGGGCTCCACGCTGTCTACACCCGCACGAAGGATGCTGTGCAGGTCGACTCGGAGCCTGGGAAGAAAATCGGTCAGTGAAACTGTCTGTGATCCGGCCAGCCGGAGAGGCCGGTGACGGCGTTGAATTTTCGCAGCAGGCGTCCCATCAGCTGGTCCGCATCGCCTTTCGCACAGAGCTGCTCGAGCTGGGCGAGCACGAGCGCCAACGCGTGATCCGCATCGGTGATCGCACGTTCGGAGAAGTATTCACGCTGCCGCTTGAGACACTCGCGGTGCCTGATGAACTCCCGACGATAGAAGTCGGACGGAAGACTGACAGGGGCGCTCAAAACCCGATCCGGGCTGACGACGCGTGCCATGCGACTCCTCGCGTGGGTCATTTGTAACGGGTAAAAGTAGTGTAAGCGCGGATAGGACGGCTGTCAAACGGAACCGCGCGCTTCGCGGTCCGCCAACCTGACGCCCCGGCGCTGCGCAGGCGCGGACCGCGACCATGGTCGGTGCCAGACGTCAGCGCACGCCCCTCGCGACGATCAGGCCGCCGACACATCCCACTACCATCCCTCCGAAGACAATGACCAGGCACAGATGCAATGGTAAAAATGTAATCGACCCCAGCCCGATGGCTTGAGCCGCGGCCGCCCCGTACCGGGCATTGGCCACGGCGAACAAGGCCCACAAGAGAAGGATTGCGAGAACGGCCCCGGCTCCCCCTTGCAGAATGCCTTCGACGATGAAGGGGCCACGAACGAAGGCCAGGGGGGCGCCCACGAGTTCCATGATCTCGATTTCGTCCTTCCGCGCGGACGCGGCGAGCCGCACGACGTTGGCCACCGTCAGTGCGGACGCGATCGCCAGCAGCACGACAATAGCAAGTCCCAGCCCGCGCAGAAACCGGATGACGCCGTTCAGGCGCGTCAGCCACCGACGGTCGTACCGGACGTCCGCGACCCCCTGAAGCCCCGCGAGCGTGGCCGCCAGACTGTCCACGGCGGCGCCAGCCTCGCGAACCTCCGGCTTGAGGCGAACCTCAAATGAGGCGGGGAACGGATTGCTCTCCATCCGATCGGCGGCGCCGGCGAGGTCGGGAAAATCCTGTTTGAAACGCGCGGCAGCTTGCTCCTTCGATACGTATTCACGACGCGCGGCCAGTCCGCTTTGCGCGACGAGCTCGTCGAGCACCTGGAGCTGCTGGCCCGACGCGCCTTCGGCCAAGTACACCGAGAGCTCGGCCGACTCGGTCCATCGGCCGACGATTCGCTGCAGGTTGCTGTTGAGCGCCAGGAAAAATCCCAGCACGAACAGGCCCCCGGCGATCGTCAGCACGGACAGGAACGCGGCGGTCCGGCCACGCCACAAACTGGCCGACGCTTCGACGATGAAATATCTGAGGGCCCTCATCTGTTACGTCACTTCGACAATCTGGCCATGATCGAGCGTGACGGCCCGGCGCCCCACGCGTCTGATCAGCTCGCGATCGTGCGTGGCGACGACCACCGTCGTGCCCCGCGCATTGATCTCGCGGAACAGGTTCATGATTTCGAGCGACAGGTCGGGATCCAGGTTCCCGGTCGGCTCGTCGGCCAGGATGATCGCGGGATCGTTCACGAGCGCGCGTGCGATGGCGATCCGCTGTTGTTCGCCGCCCGACAGTTCGAGCGGATACGCGTTCATCCGGTGCTGCAGGCCAACCCATTTGAGAACCTGGAAGGTGCGGCGGTGTTGCTGCGTCTCGGCCATCCCGAGGACGCGCGGCACGAACGACACGTTCTCGAGGACCGTCTTCGCCGGCAGCAGCTTGAAATCCTGGAACACGAAGCCGAGGGATCGTCGATACGCCTGGACCTGGCGAGGCGTGAGGGTCGCGAGGTCGCGGCCCCCGACGGCGAGCTGTCCTTCCGTGGGAACGTCGCGCCGGAGCAGCAGGCGCAGGAGCGTGGACTTTCCTGCGCCGCTCGGGCCGGTCAGAAAGACGAAGTCTCCCTTGTCGATGCGCAACGACAGGTCGCGCAAGGCGTAAACGCCCCGCGCATACGTCTTCGAGACGTGGTGCGCCTCGATCACGCCGGGTCCTTGTCCAGCTCGCGCCGCATGAGCGTGTTCACGAGCGCCGGATTGGCTTTGCCACTCATCGACTTGATGACCTGCCCCACGAGAAACCCGTATGTCTGCTTCTTGCCGGCGCGGTACTGCTTCACCGCGTCGCCGTTCGCGGCGATCACCTGCCTGACCACCGCTTCAACCGACGCTTCATCATCGATGCGGCCGAGCCCTTCGGCGTCCACGATGGCGGCGGCGGTCCGCCCCGACCCATACATTTTTTCGAAGACCTCCTTGGCCGTGGGCCCGCTGATAGTGCCCGAGTCGACCAGCCGGATCAAGCCCGCGAGCGCCGCGGGCGTCAGCGGCACGTCATCGATCCCAGCACCGAGCTCGTTCATCTTTCGGGTCAGGTCGCCCATGATCCAGTTGCTGGCCGCTTTTGGGTTGCCGGAGGCCGCGGCCGCCGCCTCGAAATAGGCCGCCAGCGCGGACGACTGCGTCAGCAGGGCGGCGTCGTAGTCCGGCAGCGCATATTGGATCACGAAACGCCGGCGCCGCGCGTCCGGCAACTCCGGCAGCGCACGGCGGAACGCATCGATCTGGGACCCGTCGATCCGCAGCGGCGGGAGATCCGGCTCCGGAAAATAGCGGTAATCGTGCGCGTCTTCCTTGCTGCGCATCGACATCGTGCGCCCGGCTGCGGGATCCCACAGGCGAGTTTCGTGTTCGACGGTCCCGCCGGCTTCGAGCACCTGCGCCTGCCGGTCGATTTCGTATTCCAGCGCCCGCTGGACGTGCCGGAACGAGTTGAGATTCTTGATCTCGGTCTTGACGCCGAACGGCTGCGTGCCGGCGCGGCGGACCGAGACATTCGCATCGCAGCGGAGGCTTCCCTCCTCCATGTTGCCGTCGGTCACGCCGGTGGCCACGAGGATCGCGCGCATCCGGCTGAAGTACTCGGCCGCGTCCGGCGCGGAGCGGACGTCGGGATGGCTGACGATCTCGATGAGCGGCACGCCGCTGCGATTGAAGTCGAGCGCCGTCATCCGGTCAGAATCGGGTAAGCCGTCGTGAAGCGACTTGCCGGCGTCCTCCTCGAGGTGCACACGGAGGATGCCGACCCGGCGGGTCTCGCCGAGGGTCTCGAATTCCAACGCACCTTCCGTCGCGAGCGGACGATCGTACTGGGAGATTTGATAGCCCTTGGGCAGATCCGGATAGAAATAGTTCTTCCTGGCAAAAATCGACGTGAGGTGCACGGTGCACCCCAGGGCGAGTGCCGCCTTGACCGCGAGTTCGACGGCCCCTCGATTCAGCACGGGCAGCGCGCCCGGCAGCCCGAGACACACAGGGCAGGTATTGGCGTTGGGAGCTGCGCCGAACCGGGTGCTGCAGCCGCAGAACAGCTTGCTTGCCGTCTGAAGCTGGGTGTGGATCTCGAGACCGATAACAGGCTCCAAAGACATTGCGGATGGTTGATTGTAGTCGAGACTTGGGGCGGCCATCATCCCCGGCGCACCACAGAGCCAACCGAGCGCGCGGAAGGACCTTCTCAGCTACATTTCCGCCATCATCACCGCGTCGCGACGGCGTGTGATGGTTCCGGATAGCTCGAGACGCTCGAGGCGGCGATACAGCGCGCGGCGGCTCAGGCCGAGCATCTTCGCGGCCGCCTTCTTGTTGCCGCCGGCGCGGACGAGCGCGCGCTGGATGTGATCCCGCTCGACCGTCACGAGCAGATCCTGATCGCCCACGGCCGGGGCCTGAGCCACGCGGGCGCCCGCCGGCGCGGCAACCGGAACCGGCGGCATGCTGATCGCGAGCTCGCGATCGGAAATGAACTCGCCGTCAACGAGAATGCACGCCCGTTCGATGACGTTCCGCAACTCGCGCACGTTGCCCTCCCAGTGCGCCGCCGACAACAGGCGCTCGGCGCCTGACGTCAGGCCGGCCACCGGCTTCTGCAGCCGCTCGCTCGTCTGCCGGACGAATGCGGCCGTGAGATACGGAATGTCTTCCCTGCGCTCGCGAAGCGGCGGGAGCGCCACCTCCACGATGTTGAGCCGGTAGTACAGGTCGCTGCGGAACCGTCCCGCCGCCACTTCGGCGCGGAGGTCGCGGTTGGTGGCCGCGATGACGTGCACGTTGACCCGGCGGGGCTCGAGCGAGCCGACGCGGTGCACTTCGCCCATCTCGAGCACGCGCAGCAGCTTGGCCTGGACCGACGAGGGCAACTCCCCGATTTCATCCAGGAACAACGTGCCGCCGTCGGCAAGCTCGAACAGACCGGGCTTGTTGTCGGTCGCGCCCGTAAACGCACCACGCATGTGGC
>JANNHC010000557.1:0-7306 GCA_031404215.1 Acidobacteriota bacterium | reverse complement strand
CCAAGCCCGCGAACATCACGACGGTGAATGTCTGCCGCGTGTCCGGCAAGCTGCCCAACGGCAGCTGCGATCACGTCGAGGTCGTGAACCGCGACGGGTTCACCGAAGATCGCTCGATGATTTACACCGAGTACTTCGTCAAGGGCACGCAGCCGACGACGGTCTGTCCGCTGCATCCGGCCTCGTCTCTCATGGATCGGATCGCGGGACTCTTCGGGGGTGAAGACTCGAGCAAGCCCGTGCGTGCGGAGGACGCGGGCCTGCCGGTGCCTGACGCCGGCATCGCCCGCGTGCGTCGGCCGACCCCCCAGATTCCAGACGTTCGCGCCGAGGAGCCGCCGCAGGACGCAACCGCGGAACCGACGCCGAAGAAGCGTGGATTCTGGTCGAAGGTATTCGGGAAGGACGGGAAGAAGACGGAGGCGGAGAAGAAGAACGGGGGATAGGGGCCAGGGCGCCAGGGTGCCAAGGGCGCGTGATACGATGCGGGCGATTCCCTATGCCATTCCGTCACATCACCGGGCACCGGCATCTGCTTGATTTGATCGCGCGGGCGACGACTCGGGGGACGTTGCCACCGAGCGTGATTTTCGCGGGGCCGGAAGGAGTCGGGAAACGGATGGCCGCGGTCGCGCTCGCGCAGTTGATGAACTGCCTGACACCCGACCGAGACACGGTCGCGTCTTCTGCGCTGCGCTCAGCGCCGGACATGGTCCCACTCTCTGCTTCGCGCTCAGCCTCAGACATGGTGCTACCCTCTGCGCTGCGCTCAGCCTCAGACATGGTCCCAGCATCTGAGCTTCGCTCAGCCCCAGACATGGTCCCAGCATCTGAGCTTCGCTCAGATGCTGGGGGAGATGACGCGTGCGGCACCTGCCCGTCCTGCAAGCGGATCGCGCGCGGTGTGCACGCCGATGTCCTGACGATCGAGCCGGGCGATACGGGCGTGATCAAGATCGATCAAGTCCGCGAAGCAATCGATCGTACCGCCTACCGGCCGTTCGAGGGCCGTCGCCGCGTGGTCATCATCAACGATGCCGACCTGATGAATGCGGACGCACAGAACGCGCTGCTGAAAACGCTCGAGGAACCGCCGTCGGCATCCACGTTCGTGCTTGTGACATCGCGGCCTGACGTGCTGCTCCCGACCGTGCGATCGCGCTGTCAGCGGCTGCGGTTCGGGCGCCTGTCTCCAGTGGACGTCGCAACGGTGCTGATGCGCGAGCACGAATATGCGGAGACCGACGCGCATGCGGCGGCCTCGCTGTCGGATGGAAGCATCGGCGTGGCGCTTCAGGGCGGCTCGGGCGAGTTCGTGGATGCCCGCGAGGCCGCCGCCGGACTGCTCGAGACCGTGGCCTCCACGGACGATCCGCGCCGCAGGCTCGACGGGGCAAAATCCCTGTCGGGCGCCGCGCGCGGAGGCAGCGATCGGGATGAACTGGCGCGCCGGCTGCACGCGCTGTCGTCGCTTCTTCGAGACCTTGGTGCCCTGCTTTCCCGCGCGGACGAACGTTGTCTGGCGAACGCTGATCTGCGGCCGCGCCTCGCGCGCCTGCAGCGGTCGTTCGACGGCGAGCGTGCGCTTCGCGCGTTTTCAGCGGTTGACCGGGCGCTTTCGGCGCTCGATCGGAACGCAAGCCCGAAGATCGTCGCCGACTGGCTTGCGTTCCAGATCTAGCGCCGGAAATGCGCCGCCCCGCTCGGGTCATTGCCGCTTATATCGAGGCCGACATGAATTCCGGGCCGTCACGCCCGTTCGTCAGCGTCAAGTTCTCGCCCGTGGGCCGCACGTACTCGTTTCTCCTTCCGGAGCTTGCGCTCGACGGCGAGGGGCGGGCGGAGGGGGTGTCTGAAGACCCCGCCCTCACTCCGGGGACGGAGTTCCCCGCCCGACGACCGGAGGCGCCGCCCTTCTCTCCGGGGGACGCCGTCATCGTGCAGACCGCCGAGGGGCACGCCCTCGGAACGGTCACACGGGCTGTGCCGGAGCTGGCCGCGCGCAAGTGTCCCCCCGCCGATTCCGACCTCCAGGTCGTCCGCCGGGCGACCGGCGACGACATCGTCACACGGCTGAAGCATCGGCACCGCGAGCAGGAGGCCCAGCGGATCGGCCTGATGAAGATCAGGGAGCGCGGCCTCGCGATGAAGCTCACGCGGGTCGAGCAGCTCTTCGACGGGTCCCGCCTGATCTTCTATTACACGGCTGAGGGGCGTGTAGACTTTCGCGAGCTGGTGCGCGACCTGGCCGCACATTTTCGAATCCGCATCGAGATGCGGCAGATGGGCGTTCGCGACGAAGCGCGGATGCTCGGCGGGTACGGATCGTGCGGACGGCCGCTGTGCTGCACAACTTTTCTCCAAACCTTTGAGCCCATCTCCATCAAGATGGCGAAGCAGCAGAATCTCAGCCTGAACCCGTCGAAGCTGTCCGGCATGTGCGGACGCTTGAAGTGCTGCCTCCGCTACGAGCTGCCGAACGGCAAGGGCGTGAAGCACGGGGGCTGCGCGGATGAAGGCGGCTGTGGATCGTGCGGCAACCCCACAGGGCCCGGCGGAAGTGGCGGTGGCTGTGGCACCTGCGGTTCGGGTGGTTGCGGAACGTGCGGGTGAGCGAGCGGCCGCGCATCGGCGTGACCGTCGGCGATCCGGCAGGCATCGGCCCCGAGATCGCGCGGAAAGCCGCGGCCCATCCCGCCGTGTCGTCCTCCTGCGACATCGTGCTCTATGGCCCGTCGGATGACGCCGATGTTGCGCATTACGCCCAGGGGCAGATCTCGGCGGAGGCGGGTCGCGCCGCGTACGATGCGATCGTGGCCGCCACAGCGGACGCGAAGGCTGGACGCATCGACGCCATCGCCACCGCGCCGATCAACAAGGAAGCGTTCGCCGCGGCCGGGCTGCCGTGGCGCGGCCATACCGAGCTCCTCGCGCACCTGACCGGCGCGCCGCGTGTGGCGATGATGTTTTACGCCGACTCGCTTCGCGTCGTCCTTGCCACCGTGCACATTTCGATCGCGGAAGTCCCGCGTGCGCTGACGCGCGACGTGCTCGAGGGCACGATCGATCTCGCGGCCCGCGAGCTTCCCCGGTTTGGCATCGCGTCGCCGCGGCTGGCGCTGGCCGGCCTGAATCCCCACGCGGGAGAACACGGCGTGATCGGCCGCGAAGACGACGAGGTCCTCGCGCCCGCCGTGGCGGCGTCGCGCGCGCGCGGCATCGACGTCGTGGGTCCTTTTCCAGCCGATACCGTGTTCGTGCGTGCCGTCCGCGGAGAATTTGATGCCGTCATCGCGTGTTATCACGATCAGGGCCTGATCCCGATCAAGCTTCTCGCGTTCGGCCGCGCCGTGAACGTCACGCTGGGACTCCCGATCGTGCGCACCTCGGTCGATCACGGCACCGCGTTCGACATCGTGGGAAAGGGCGTCGCGGACCCGACGAGCTTAATCGAGGCCATCAAGCTCGCCGCGCGGCTGGCCCGGCACCCTTTGACACAATGAGATCCGAACGCGAACAGGCGCAGAAAAGCATCGCGGAAAACCGCAAGGCGTTTCACGATTACCACATCCTGGAAACCTTCGAGGCCGGTGTCCAGCTCCTCGGGACCGAAGTGAAGGCCATCCGGGAAGGCAACGTGAACCTCCGCGACAGCTACGCGCGCGTGGACGGTGGGGAGGTCTGGATTTTCAACGTCCACATCAACCCGTATAGCCATCGAGGGTATGCGGACCACGAACCCACGCGGAAACGCAAGCTTCTGCTACACCGCCAGGAGATCCGGAAACTGATCGGGCGGACCGTCGAGCGCGGGATGACGCTCGTGCCCACGCGGATGTATTTCAAGAACGGCCACGTCAAAGTGGCGATTGGCCTCGCCAAGGGCAAGCAGGACCACGACAAGCGGGAAACCATCAAACGTCGCGAGGCCGATCGCGAAACGCGTGCGGCGGTGAAGGAAAGAAGAAGGTAGGTAGAAAGGTACCCGGTACCCGGTCATGGTAGATTGGGGCGTTTCGGAGCGGAGGGGTAGCGAGATATGAAAGGCAATCGCACGGCGCTGACTGCGGTCGTCGTCCTGGTTCTGTTGGTGGCGGGCTGGTGGCTGTTCAGGCGCGGGGAGCGCGGGCCGGCGATTGATCTGGTTGCGACGTTTACGACCGCGCAGAAACAGCCGGCGTCCGGCGTGGCCGAGGTCGTCGACGCCGATCTGAACGGCGACAAGAAGCGCGCGATTTTCACCGCGCCGCCGACGCGGCTGACCTGGAAGACGCGTGTCCCGGAGGACGGCTGGCTGAAAGTCGATCTGGGTCTCAAACCCGAAGCCTGGGAGAAAGAAGGCAACGGGGTCTGGTTCTACGTCGGGATCTCTGACGGCCATGCCTTCGAAGAGCTGTTCTCGCAGCACCTTGACCCCTTTGCCAACAAGAGCGATCGGCGGTGGGTCCCCGTGTTCGTCGATTTGTCGGCGTATGCCGGCGAAGAGGTCAGCGTCGTCTTCAATACGAGGACGAGTGAGAACGGCAAACCGGACGACCCCCGCAACGATCTGGCGCTGTGGGGGGCGCCAGAGATCGTCATCCGATGACGCCGTCCCGTCCGACGCCGGTGCCGCTCCTCGATCTCGAGGCGCAGTACCGGCCGCTCCGCGACGAAATTCTCGCGGCCATCACGCGCGTCTGCGACAGCCAGCGGTTCATCATGGGACCCGAAGTCGAGGGCCTCGAGCGAGAGCTCGCCGCACACCTCGGCGTGCGCGAGGCCGTCGCCGTGTCGTCTGGCACCGACGCCATTCTTGCGGCCCTGATGGTCCTTGGCATCGGCGCCGGCGACGAGGTCGTCACCAGCACGTATTCGTTTTTCGCGACCGCCGGGTGCATCGCGCGCGTCGGCGCGACCCCGGTGCTCGTGGACATCGATCCCGCGACGTTCAACCTGGATCCCGCAGCCGTGCGAGCGGCGCTGACGCCGCGGACGCGCGCGATCATCCCCGTCCATCTGTATGGACTCTGCGCGGACATGGACCCCATCATGGACGCCGCGCGCGAGCACGCCGTCGCGGTCATCGAGGATGCCGCGCAGGCCATCGGGGCGACGTACAAAACCAGGCCCGCGGGTTCGATCGGGACGATCGGCTGTTTTTCGTTTTTTCCGAGCAAGAACCTGGGCGCGTTTGGCGACGGTGGCCTCGTCACGACCAGCGACCCGGCGCTCGCGCACGAGATCCGCCTGATACGCAATCACGGCGCCGAGCCGAAGTACTTCCACAAGCGGATCGGCGCGAACTTCAGGCTCGATGCGCTGCAGGCCGCCGTGCTGCGCGTCAAGCTGCCGCACCTGGCCAGGTGGACGGCGATGCGGCAGGCCAACGCCGCCCGCTATGACGCGCTCTTCCGCTCCGCCGGCCTGTCAGATCGCATTGTCCTGCCGTTTAGGCCAGTCGATCGCGAGCACATCTTCAATCAGTACATCGTCCGCGTCCCCGACCGCGATCGCGTAAGGGCCCTGCTCTCGGCTCACGGAATCGGCACCGAAATCTACTACCCGGTGCCGTTTCACCTGCAGGAGTGCTTTGCCGGGCTCGGCCATCGGGCGGGTGATTTTCCTCATGCGGAAGCCGCCGCCGCCTCCACGCTCGCGCTTCCGATTTATGGCGAGCTGACCGCCGACCAGCAGGCCGCCGTCGTGGACGCGCTGGGCCGCGCGCTCGAACGTTGATGCGGGTACTGGTCACCGGGGCGAGGGGCCTCCTCGGCGCCGCGATTATGCGGGAGTTCCGGGGCGAGGACGTCCATGGCTTCGGACATGACCAGCTCGATATCGCGGACGAAGCGGCGGTGACGGACGCGATCGCCTCGACCGGACCAGACGTCGTCATCAACTGTGCGGCGTACAACGACGTCGATCGCGCCGAACGGGAATCTGAGACGGCTCTGCGGATCAACGCGTTGGGTGTGCTGGCGCTCGCGCGCGGCGCCCGACAGGCCGGCGCGGTCCTGGTCCACTACAGCACGGATTTCGTCTTCGATGGCGAGGCCGATCGGCCGTACACGGAGGATGATGCTCCCAATCCCCGTGGCGTGTATGGCGCGTCCAAGCTGCTCGGCGACTGGTTCGCGGCGGATGCGGATCGCACGTATGTGCTCAGGGTTGAGAGCCTCTTCGGGGAACCGGATCCAGGCGGTGGACGCCGCGGAAGCCTTGGAACCATTGTCGATCGCATCCGGAGCGGCGACGAAGTCCCGGTGTTCGTCGATCGCACCGTCTCGCCGACGTACACCCTCGACATCGCGCGCGCGACACGCGCGGTGATCGAAGGTGGGATGCCGGCCGGCGTCTACCACTGCGTGAACGCGGGGGCCGCCCGCTGGCCCGGGATCGCCGAGGAAGCCGCGCGCCTGCTGCGGCTACCGCTTCGCATGAAGGCGCTGACGCTGGACACGGCGAACCTGGCGGCACCGCGTCCCCGCTACTGCGCGCTGTCTTCGGCGAAGCTCGCGGCAGCAGGTATCGTCATGCCCACGTGGCAGGACGCGCTGGGGCGATACCTAGCAATCCCTAATCCCTAATCCCTAATCCAGGCGTTCTCTTACGAGCCGCGCGATGCGGACGGCAATCGCGAGGCATGCGGTCAGGCCAGGTGACTCGATGCCGGCGGCGTGAATCAAGGCGGGATGGTTTGCGTCGGCTCGGATCAGGAAGTCCGCAAACGGCACGTCGGGCGGGTTGAGCTTGGGACGGATTCCGCTGCCGCCGTAGGTGAGGTCATCGAGCGTCACATCCGGCAGCAGGAGGCGGGTCGGTTCGACGAAGTCCTCGAGCGGAATCCGATGGCGCTCGTAGTCGTCCTTGTCGTCCTGGTAGTTGGCCGTCGGTCCGAGCAGCACGGCGCCGCCGAGGGTTTTCGTCAGGTGGACGCCAAGTCCGTGGCCGGCAGGGTGCGGCAGCGGATACACCAGGCCGTTCACCCAGTTGCGGCGCGGTGCACGCAACTCCGCGTACTCGCCTCGGCACGGATAGATCGTGAATGCCTGCGCCCCAAGCTGCGCCGACACGACGTCCGCGTACAAACCCGCGGCGTTCACGACCGTGCGGGCCACGAAGCGTTCGTGGGGCGTGGCCAACGCGATGCCATCCGCGTGCGGTTCGGCACCGACCAGTGGCGTGCCCACGACAAGGGCCACGTCGCGATCCGCGCAGAGGTGCTCGAGCGCCTTGACGAGCGCTTCGGCCTCAACGATGCCCGTGTCGGGAGACCAGAGCGCCGCCACTGCGCGCACGTGGGGTTCCTTCTCGCGAACGAAGG
>JANNHC010000556.1:0-4452 GCA_031404215.1 Acidobacteriota bacterium | reverse complement strand
GCCGGGATGGTATGGATCCCCGGCGGCAGTTTCTGGATGGGCTGTGAGAACTGCGGGATGCCCGATGCGCTGCCGCTGCATCTCGTGTCGGTGACTGGATTCTGGATGGACGCAACCCCGGTCACGAACGCGGGGTTCGAGGCGTTCGTGCGGGCGACCTCCTACGTCACCGTCGCCGAACGCAGACCCGATCCGAAGGATTTTCCGGGCGTCCCGGCCGACAAGCTCGTTCCGGGTTCCGTCGTGTTCACGCCCCCCGCGCATCCCGTATCGCTGGAGGACTTCTCACAATGGTGGAGCTATGTGCCGGGCGCCAACTGGAGGCACCCGGAGGGCCCGGCGACCGACGTGAAAGGACGTGAGCGGCACCCCGTGGTGCACATCGCATGGGACGACGCGACGGCGTATGCGGCGTGGGCGGGGAAGCGACTACCGACAGAGGCGGAATTCGAGTTTGCGGCGCGCGGCGGCCTGGATCGCAATCTCTATCCGTGGGGCAACGAGCTGAAGCCGTCCGGGAGCACGCCTGCAAACATATGGGACGGGCACTTTCCCGACGCGAACAATCGCGCGGACGGTTATTTCAGGACGTCACCCGTCACCGCGTTTCCGGCGAACCACTACGGCCTGCACGACGTCGGCGGCAACGTGTGGCAATGGTGCGCCGACTGGTACCGGCCCGACTACTACGGCACGTTCACGAGTCCGGGCACCGCCGCGCGCGACCCTCGCGGTCCCGACGTGAGCTTCGATCCGGAAGAGCCCGGGGCTGCCAAGCGCGTGACTCGCGGAGGTTCGTTTCTCTGCAGCGGCGAGTATTGCTCACGCTATCTCGTCGGGAGCCGCGGGAAGTCCGAGGTCAGCAGCGGTTCATCCAACCTGGGGTTTCGGTTGGTGAGCTCGGACAAGGGGGCCGGGGGTGCCACGGGCGCCAGCGGCGCCAGGAGGGACTGATGGTGCGTCGGTTGCGACAGGGGCTCGCGTTCCTCGCCGTGGTGATTGCGTTTGGGATGGTGGGCGCTGCCCAGCGGGGAGGGGCCGGCGCATCGAACCATGTCGTGATCATCACCCTCGACGGGTTCGGCGGGTGGGCGCTTGATGATCCTTACCTGCCGGTCCCGACACTGCGGAGGCTGGCGGCGCGGGGCGCGGTGGCGAAGGGGATGCGTTCGGTGAACCCGACGGTCACGTGGCCGAATCACACGTCGATCGTGACGGGGGTGACGCCCGCGAAGCACGGCGTGCTGTTCAACGGGATGCTTGTCCGCGATCCCGGGGTCCCGCCGCGCGTTGAACCGTGGCACCCTCAGAAGGAGATGGTTCGGGTTCCCACCCTGTACGACATCGCGCACGGCGCGGGCCTGACGACCGCGCAGGTGGACTGGGTCGCGATCCTGAACGCGCCGGCCATCACGTGGGAGTTTCCGGAACGGCCGGAGCGGCCCGAAGCGAAGCCGCAGATCGGCCGGGAAATGGTGAAGGCCGGCGTCCTATCACAGGCGGACCTCGACACCTTCGCCACCCGGAACATCGTCTGGCGGGACGAGATGTGGACCAGTGCGGCGGTCCACATCATCCGGGAACATCGTCCCAACCTGTCGTTGTTTCACCTGCTCGCGCTGGACTCGACACAACACCGATACGGCCCGCGCACGCCGGCCGCCATGCTGTCGATGGCGCACCTGGATTCGCAGGTCGCTCGCATCGTGAAGGCGATCGAAGACTCCGGCCTCATGTCCAGGACGACGATCTTCGTGTTGTCGGATCATGGCTTCAAGGCCGTCAAGCGCCAGATTCTGCCGAATGCCGCGCTGATGAAGGCGGGGTTACTGACGATGGATGACGGCAAGATCACCCGGACCCAGGCGTACGTCGTCCCCGAAGGAGGCACCGCCCTGGTGTACGTGACCGTTCCGGATCCCGCAGGAGAGGTGTTGGACCGGACGAAACAGGCGCTGGCTGGACTCGAAGGCATCGAGCGGGTGATCGAACCTGCCGATTATGCGCAATATGGGTTGCCCCTGCCGTCAGCGAACCAGCAGATGGGCGCGCTGTTTCTGACGGCGAAAACCGGCTACGCGTTCGCGGCGGCCGCCGGCGACAAGACGGTCATCGACGTGCCAGAAGGAAGCCTGGGCGCGCACGGTTATGTTTCCACCGATCCGGATTTGCAGGCGCTGTTCATCGCGTCGGGGCGTGGGATCAAACCGGCGGTGAAGCTCGACACCGTGAACAACATCGACGTGGCGCCGACGGCGGCCACGCTGCTTGGGCTCGAGATGAAGGATGTGGACGGGCGCGTGCTGAGCGACGTCCTTGAGTTACCGCGGCCCGTGGGTCGCGCCGTCGATCGTGTCCGACGCGATTAGCTGGTGGCTCGCTAGGAACGTCCGCACCGCGCCGTAGAAACGTGCGGTGTCCACGTTGGTGGCGTCCACGTGGCCGCCGCGCACCTCCACGAACGTTTTCTCGCCGCGCGCCGCCACGTACAGGCGGCGCCCTTCCGCGATCGGGATGACGGCGTCCTCCGGGCTGTGCAGAAACAGGAGAGGGGCGCGGACGCGATCGATTCGCTGAATGGAATCGAAGGGGTTCCGCATCAGCCAGCGGATCGGAAAGAACGGATACCGATCCTGGCCGACGTCCGCCAGCGAGGCCGGCGCCCCCTCGAGGATCACGGCGGCTTGTTCCACCTCGGCTGCCAGCCCGACCGCGACCGCCGATCCCAGCGACCAGCCGTAGATTACGATGCGCGACGGTGCGACGTGCCTCACGGTGCGCAGGTAATCGTACGCCGCTCGTGCGTCCGCCGCCAGCAGCGATTCGGTCGGCACGCCCTCGAGCCCGGCGAAGCCGCGATACTCCGGCGCCAGCACGTTGACACCCAGTGTCCTCAACTGCGTGTAGTGCGCGATGTTCACCCGGGACGCGATCGTCGCGGCATTTCCGTGCAGAAACAGCACCCAGGTGCCCTCGTCTCCCACGCCGCTTCGCATGACCCACGCGAACTGGCGGGCGCCGTCGGAGCGCGGCACGTCAATGTGTTCGTACGGAAACTCGGGCCGCCCGGCGCTGAGTGTCTGCCCGGCCTGGAAGACGAGGCGCGTCTCCTGGGTGATGAGATACAGTACCGCCGCGCCATATCCCATCGCCGCAATCAGGAGCAGCGCGGCGAGCACGCGAACCGGACGCGGACGCCATCGCGCGGCGCGGCGCCGCTCGGGACCGGTATATTTTGGTGTGGGCCACATTGTCGGGGGCTCAGGGCTCAGGGTACAGGGTACAGCATGAACAATTCTTCGCGACGCCAGTTCCTTCGACACGCCGCTTTTCTGGCCGGCGGGGCCGCCGCGCTTCGATACGCGCCGCACGGTCCGTTTGCGGCCCGAACCTACGCGAGGATGCTTCAGGCGGCCACCCCACAGGCGGATCCGGTCGCTGCCATCCGCGCCCAGATGGGCGGGGCGCCAATTGAAACGACCAGGCTTGGCGATCGGCTCGTGATGCTCTCGGGACCGGGCGGCAATGTGATCGTCCTTCACGGGGTTGACGGCAAGGTGGTGGTGGACTCGTTCGTCCAGCCGGCGTGGCCTCGTTTGAAGTCCGTCCTGGACGGGCTCGACGGCGGTCAGGCCACAACGCTGATCGACACGCACTGGCATTTCGATCATGCCGACAACAACGCGAATTTCCGCGCCGCGGGCGCGGCGGTTGTCGCGCACGCGAACACGCGGAAGCGTTTGATGGAGCCCCACGATCTCCTCGGGATGCACTTCGAGCCGGCGCCGGCCGCGGCGCTGCCGACCGAGGTCTTCAACGACAAGCGGTCGCTCAAGGTCAACGGCGAATTGATTTCGTTGTCGCACGTCGCACCGGCGCACACCGACACGGACGTCTTCGTGCACTACACGAAGGCCAACGTGCTGCACATGGGCGATGTGTTCTTCAACGGCATGTACCCCTTCATCGACGCCGGCACGGGCGGGAACATCAACGGCATGATCGCGGGCGCGGATCGGGCGCTGGCGATGACCAGTGCCCGCACGAAAATCGTGCCGGGGCACGGTCCGTTGTCCGATCACGCCGGTCTGCTGAAGTATCGCAAGGTGATCGCGACGATCCGTGACCGCGTCCGCAAGCAGAAGCGCCGGGGGAAGACGCTCGCGCAGGTGCAGGCCGCGAAGCCAAGCGCCGAGTTCGACGCGGCCTGGGGCACTGGCATGATGGGTCCCGACGCCTTCATCGCGCTGGTCTACAACACGCTCTGATGACGCGCAATGTGACGCCGTGATGACCGGGTGAGAACCCCGCGCGACCGGTTCGTGCACGCAGGGCTGCCTACGCCACGTCGTGCGGGCGTCAGGCGGCTTGAAACGTAGCGCAGGGCTGTAGCCCCGCCGGAGATCAGTCGCCGCCGCTGCAGGACGTCGATCGCAGACGTACCGACGCCAC
>JANNHC010000555.1:0-11969 GCA_031404215.1 Acidobacteriota bacterium | reverse complement strand
GTGCCGAGAACTTGACGCTGGGGAAAGCCTGATCGGCCCAGGCATCCAGAACGCCAGCCACCAATCTCACTTCCCCTGTACCCGGGCCCCCTGAGCCCTTGGTATATGCTCCATTGAATGGCTTGGTTCAAGAAGGTCCGGAAGCCAATCGAGCCCTCGGCGGACGGAAGCCGCGTGCCCGAAGGGCTCTGGGTCAAGTGCCCGTCGTGCGGCCAGGTCATCTACAACAAGGACCTCGCGGCAAGCCTGAGCGTCTGCACCAAGTGCGGACATCACTTCCGTCTCACCGCGGCGGAGCGGCTGCGGACGATCTTCGACGGCGAGTGGCAGGAGCATGACTCCGGTCTGACCTCCACCGATCCGCTTCGTTTCACCGACACGAAGCCCTATCGGCAGCGCCTTGTCACGAGCATTGCGAGCACCGGTCTCAAGGACGCGGTGATCACGGCAAACGGCCGCGTCGGCGGGCTTGATTGCGTCGTGGCCGCGATGGAGTACGGCTTCATCGGGGGGAGCATGGGCGTGGTCGTCGGCGAGAAAATCACGCGGGCGATCGAGCGCGCCATCGTGGCGCGGCAGCCTGTCATCATCGTGTCGTGCTCGGGCGGCGCGCGGATGATGGAAGGGGCGCTCTCGCTGATGCAGATGGCGAAGATCAGCGCGGCGCTCGCCCGGCTCGATCGGGCGCGGCTGCCGTACATTTCCATCCTGACCGACCCGACGACCGGCGGGGTCACCGCGAGCTTCGCGATGCTGGGCGACGTGAACATCGCCGAACCTCGCGCGCTCATCGGCTTTGCCGGCCCTCGCGTCATCGAGCAGACGATCCGCCAGAAGCTTCCCGAAGGATTTCAGCGAAGTGAGTTTCTCGTCGAGCACGGCATGCTCGACATCGTCGTGGATCGTCGTGAACTGAAAGACGTGGTGGTGCGGATGCTTCGCTTCGGCGGCGCCGGCCGACCAATCCCTAATCCCCAATCCCTAATCCCTAATCCCTAATCCCCGAGCCCTGAGCCCTGAGCCCTGAGCCCTCCGATCCCTTGGACTTCCTTTTCAGCCTCGAACGGCTGGGGATGAAGTTCGGTCTCGGCAACATCGCGGCCCTCTGCGACGCGCTCGGTCACCCGGAACGCGCGTTCCGCTCCGTCGTCATCGCGGGCACGAACGGCAAGGGATCCGTCACGGTGCTGATCGAGACGGCGCTCCGGGCCGCCGGCCATCGCACCGCGCGATACACGTCTCCGCACCTGGTGCGACTCGAGGAACGTTTCGTCATCGACGGACGTGAAATCGAGACCGAGGCGCTGCGGGAGGCCGTTCGAACGGTTCAGTCAGCCGCGGAATCCCTCATCCGCAGCGGCGTCCTGGACGCGCCGCCCACGTTCTTCGAATGCACGACCGCCGCCGCGTTCGAGCTGTTCCGGCGGGCGGGTGTTGACATCGGAGTGCTCGAGGTCGGCCTGGGCGGCCGGCTCGATGCGACGAACATCGTGACGCCAATTGCCACGGCCATCACCTCGATCGACTTGGATCACCAGGCCCAGCTCGGGGAGTCAATCGAGGCGATCGCGCGGGAGAAGGCTGGCATCATCAAGCCCGGCGTGCCGGTCGTCTGTGGACCGCTGCCCACAGCCGCCGAAGCCGTGATCCGCGGCATCTCCGACGCGCGCGGGGCGCCGATGATCCGGGCGTCGGATGCCGTGCAGATCGTCTTACGCGGTCCCGACCGCGTTGATGTCAGAACCATCACGCGGTCGATGGAGAACCTGACACTCGCACTTCGCGGCGGTCATCAGCGCGACAACGCCGCCGTGGCGGTGGCAGTCCTCGACGAGCTCGTGCGGCAGGGCATCCATGTGCCGGACGCCGCCGTGCGCGTAGGGCTGACACGGGCCGAATGGCCGGCCCGGCTGGAACACTTCACGCGCGGGAACATCGAGATTTTGCTCGACGCCGCGCATAACCCGGCCGGCGCGCGTGCCCTGGCGTCTTACCTGCAGGAGATCGGATGGTCGCGGATCACGCTCCTGTTCGGCGCGATGCACGACAAGGACGTACTCAGCATGCTCGACACGCTCGCGCCTTTCTGTGCGTCGATTGTCTGCACGACCGCGCCCAGCCCGCGCGCGCGCTCCGCGTCCGATCTCGCCGCGGTGGCGGCCCGGTTCGCGCCACAGGTCGAGGCGCTGGAGGATCCAGGCGCCGCGCTGCGGCGCGCCGTCGCGCTCGGGAGGCCCGTCGTCGCGGCCGGTTCCATCTTTCTGATTGGGCCCCTGCGTGATATTCTTCGCTGACTTCCCCCGGGCGTCACCACGGACTTGATGCTTCGCTTCACCTCCATTCTGATCGTCTCCGTCGCGCTCCAATGGTTCGGTGCCCCGGCGCTGGCCCGCGCGCAGGGGCAAATCGCCGGCTGCAAGCTGTCCCAGACCCAGAACATGACCGGCACCAGGCTGCCGGACGACCATTACGTGCTCGAAGGCACGGCGGACGCTCCCGTGCAGATCGACTGCGACGACCTGCAGTTTTTTGCCGACCACATGGAGCTCTTCCAGAAGGACGGACAGCTCACCGCGCAGGGCAACGTCGTGTACATCTCAGGCCGCAACCGGATCTACGCGGAGCGGATGGAATTCAACACGAAAACGCGCACCGGCACGTTCTACAACGCCACCGGCACCGCCACCATTCGCGACAGCGTGGAGCCCAACATCTTTGGCGCGCAGGAGCCGGACGCGTACTTCTGGGGGGACGAGCTGCAGAAAATCGGGCCGAAAAAGTACCGCATCGTCCGCGGCGGGTTCTCGACGTGCGTGCAGCCAACGCCGCGGTGGGACATCCGCTCCGGCTCGATCACGCTGAATCTGGACGATTACGCGTTCCTGAAAAATGCCGTCTTCCGCGTCAAGAACGTGCCGATCATGTTCCTGCCGGTGTTCTACTATCCGATCCAGGAAGACGACCGGGCGACCGGTTTTCTCATGCCCATCTACGGCTCGACGACCACGCGCGGGCAGTCGATCACGAACCAGTTCTTCTGGGCCATCAGCCGCAGCCAGGACGCGACGATCGAGCATGACTGGTATTCGAAGACGGGACAGCAGGTCGGCGGGGAGTATCGCTATGTCCGCGGTTCGGGATCGCAGGGTAACGCGCAGGTCTCATTCCTCAACGAACACGCGACGACGTACCCGCAATCGAACGGCACGCAGGTCGATTACCCCGGTCGCCGCAACTATTCGCTCGTGGGCGCCATGGCGCAGAGCCTGCCGCTCAACCTGCGAGCGCGAGCCAACGCGAACTACTCGACCGATATCGTGACGCAGCAGCGGTACCAGCAGGACATTACCCAGTCGACCCGCCGGAGCCGCAGCCTGGGCGGCAATCTGAGCGGCGCATGGAACGAATACTCGCTCAGCGTCACCGCCGACAAGAACGATTACTTCTTCGACGCGACCACGTTCCAGACCACCGGGTCGCTGCCGCGCGTCTCGCTCAGCCGTGGAGAGCGCGCGATTGGTGCGACGCCGCTGTACTTCGCCCTTAACAGCGAATATGTCACCCTGGCCCGCAGCACGACGAAGAACGACATCACGACCACCGACACCGGCCTGACGCGGTTCGACCTGAACCCGTCGCTGCGAGTGCCCTTCACGCGCTGGCAGTTCCTGACGGTGAACTCGGTCGTCTCCTGGCGGGGCACCTACTGGACGGAAAGCCTCCAGAACGGGTTGCAGGTGCCCCAGGGGATCGGCCGACGATTCTTCGATTTCCAGTCGCGCATCACCGGTCCGGTATTCAACCGGATCTGGAACAAGCCGGACAACGGCTACGCCCAGAAATTCAAGCACGTGATCGAGCCCACGCTCACCGTCCGGCGTGTCACCGCGATTGACAATTTCGACCGCATCGTTCGCCTCGATGGCGTGGATGGGTTCGTTGGCACCACCCAATTCAACTACGGCGTGTCGAATCGCCTGTATGCGAAAAAGGAATCCTCCCGGGAGATTCTGAGCGCAACGGTGTCGCAGAATTACTTCAGCAACGAGAACGCCGCGACCTACGATCAGTGGCAGCAGAGCGGCTACGGCACGAGCAGGCCGACCCATTTCGGCGGCGTCGTGCTGCAAGTCCGTGGCGCGCCGACCGACAGGTTTCAGGGAGACTTCCGGACAGACTGGGACCCGACCGCGCACGCGCTGAAAACGCTGTCGAGCAACGGTACGGTCAACCTCGGCGACTGGCTGCAGACGACCGTGGGCTGGAGTCGGCGGCGTTTCATTCCGGGCCTGAAGAACTACGACAATGAGGCGTACGCGACCAACTATGTCCAGGCTGCCGCGAACGTGCGGCGGCCGGGCAATCGCGTCGGCGGCGCCTACTCGTTCAACTACGACCTGAAGCGCGACGCCTTCCTGCAGCAGCGCTTTACCGCGTATTACAATGCCCAGTGCTGCGGTGTCGGCGTCGAATACCAGACGTATAACTTTGCCGGCAGCTTCGCGGCGCTCGGCGTCACGCAGGATCACCGGTTCAATTTGTCATTCACGCTCGCGGGTGTCGGGACCTTCTCGAACCTGTTCGGCGCCTTCGGTGGACAGCAGGGCCGGTGATGAAGGAACGGGCGCGGTAAAGATGATTAGCGTGCTCGTCACGGGAGGCGCGGGGTTCATCGGGTCGAACTTCGTCCGGTTCGCCATCGCCTCGCATCCCGACTGGAGTGTCACGACACTCGACAAGCTGACGTATGCGGGGCGGCTCGAAAATCTGCAGGGCCTGCTCGATCACCCGCGGCATACGTTCGTGAAGGGGGACGTGGCCGATCCGGAGGTTGCAGCGCCCCTGGTCAAGGCCGCCGACATCGTCGTGCACTTCGCCGCGGAGACGCACGTCGATCGATCCCTGATGAACGCGGGCGAATTCATCACCACCGACGTATTCGGCACGTTCGTGCTGCTGGAGGCCGCGAGGGAGGCTCGACATCTGCGCCGGTTCGTGCAGATCTCGACCGACGAGGTGTACGGGAGCGTGCCGGACGGTTCGAGCCGGGAGACCGACGAGCTCCTCCCGAGGAATCCCTACTCTGCGAGCAAGGCGGGCGCCGACCGGCTCGCCTATAGCTACTGGGCGACGTACGGCGTCCCGGTCGTCATCACGCGAGCGTCGAACAACTACGGACCGTACCACTTTCCCGAGAAGGTGATCCCGTTGTTCATCACGAACGCGATCGACGATCTCCCGGTTCCGCTGTATGGCGACGGACTGCAGGAGCGCGACTGGCTTCACGTCTCCGACCATTGCCGCGCCGTCAACATGCTGATCGACGCCGGCGCGCCGGGCGAGGTGTACAACGTTGGCGGCGGCAACCCCGTGCGCAATGTGGACCTCACGAAACGGATTCTCGAACTGGTCGGCAAGCCCGAGTCGCTCATCCGGCCGGTCGCGGATCGGCCGGGCCACGATCGGCGCTACTCGCTCGACACGTCCAAGCTCCAGGGGCTTGGCTGGAGCCCCCAGATACCGTTCGACGCAGGCCTGCGGGAGACCGTCGCCTGGTACGTGCAGAACGAGTGGTGGTGGCGCCCGATCAAGGAAACCGACCCAGGATTCCGCGCGTACTACGACGCTCAATACGGCGAGCGCCGCGTCTGATCGCCTGCCGTGCCTGGTCCCCCTCTGGTCACAGGCGCCACCGGCTTCGCCGGCAGCCATCTCGTCGATCAACTGCTCGCCGACCAGCCGTCGGTCGCCGCGTGGTCGCACCGCGGGGGGCGCGAACACGAACCCGGCGCCGACCCACGGGTCGGCTGGAGCTCGGTGGATCTGCTCGATCGCCGCGCGGTGTCGCGAGCGTTGGCCGAACTCCAGCCGTCAGCCGTCTACCACTGCGCCGGCATCGCCCACGTGGGGGAATCCTGGTCGGAGCCGGTGCGGGCGTTGCGCGTCAACGTGCTGGGCACCCATCATGTGCTCGAAGGCGTGAAGGACGCCGGGCTGACGTGTCCGGTCCTCGTTACCGGGTCGGCCCTCGTGTACCGGCCGTCCACTCGCCAGATCCGCGAAGGCGACCCGATAGGCCCTTCGGATCCGTACGGGGTCAGCAAGCTCGCGCAGGAAATGCTGGCGATGTGCCCGGCGGACGCGCCGGTGTTTGTCGTGCGCCCGTTCAACCACGCGGGACCGCGCCAGTCAGCCACGTATGTCACGTCCAGTTTTGCGCAGCAGATCGCCGAGATTGAAGCGGGACGGCGGGAGCCGGTGCTACGTGTCGGCAACCTGGAGTCGCGCCGCGACATCACCGACGTTCGCGACACCGTCCGCGCATATCGTCTGGTCATGCAGCGCGGACAACCAGGACGGCCGTACAACGTCTGCTCGGGCGAGGCGTACAGGATCCGCGATCTGCTCGACGCGCTCGTCCGTCTATCGCGCGCCTCCATAGACATCCAGGTCGATGCGTCGCGGCTCAGGCCCAGCGATAATCCGGTCATCTCCGGAGATCGATCCCGTATCAGCGCCGAGGCGGGCTGGACGCCGGAGATCCCGATCGAGCAGACGCTCGACGATCTGCTGACCTACTGGCGCCGGCGCATCGCCGCGCAGCCATGAGCCGCCCGCTGCGGTTCTCCGAAGACGGCCGCCAGCTCGTGCATGTCGCCGTTGGAGCGTTCGCGCTGCTGCTGCGATATCTGAGCGCGGTCGAGGCGACCGCGCTCGCCGGCCTCGCCGTCGCCTTCAACCTGTACGCGCTGCCGCGCCTTGCCGGGCAACTCTACAGACCCGCGGAGGCACGCCAGCGATTGTTATCGGGCATCACGCTCTACCCCATCGCGATCCTGCTTCTGCTCGTGGTCTTGCCGGACCGACGCGACATCGTCGCCGCGGCGTGGGGCGTGCTCGCTGTTGGCGACGGCATGGCCACCCTCGTGGGACGGCACGTGAGAAGCGCTCGTATTCCCTGGAATCGCGGGAAGTCGGTGGCGGGCAGCATCGCCTTTGTGGTGTGTGGCGCCGCGGCGGGATCTTTCCTGTGCTGGTGGTGCCGGACGACCGTCATCCCTCCCGCCTATCCATGGTTTTCGATTTGGATGCCCATTGTCGCGGCTATCGCGGCGGCGGCAGTCGAGACGATTCCAATCAAACTCAACGACAATCTCACGGTGCCGGCATCTGCCGCGGCCGTGCTGTGGTGGGCATCGCTCGTCAGCGAAGACCTCATCGCGAAGGTGGGCGTCGCCGCTGTGGAACTCCTTCCGCGTGCCATTGCCGCGAATGTGCTGGTGGCTGCCGCCGGCTACTTCGCCCGCACGGTGACGGTCTCGGGGGCCATCTGCGGGGCGCTCCTCGGTCTGTCGATCGTCCTCACGGCAGGCTGGGGCGGATGGATGCTGCTGCTCTCGACGTTCGCGATCGCGGTCCTGGCCTCCCGGCTCGGCCTGCGCCGTAAGACGATCCTGGGAATCGCGGAGGCTCGAGGAGGACGGCGCGGCGCCGGCAACGCGTTCGCGAACACCGGGGTCGCGGCGGCGGCGGCCATGATCGCGGCGCTCAGCTACGCCAGCGACGTCGCGTTCGTGGCATTCGTCGCCGCACTGGTGGCCGGAGGGAGCGATACGGTCGCCAGCGAGATCGGCAAGGCCTGGGGCCGGCGCACGTTTCTGGTGCCGACCCTCCGGCGTGTGCCGGCCGGGACGCCCGGCGCGATCTCCATCGAAGGGACTGCCGCGGGTCTGCTCGGCGCGCTGGCGCTCGGCGCCGTGGGTGTCGCCGGCGGGCTCGTGCCTGCGGTGGCGCTCCCGGCGATCGTCGCCGCCGCCACGATTGGCGCCTTTGCCGAGAGCGCCATGGGTGCCACACTCGAAGCTCCTGGCATCGTCAACAACGACGTGCTCAATTTCCTGAACACCGCAATCGCCGCGGCCGCCGCCACCTTCTTCGCGAAGGCGTTTCAATGAGACGCCGATCGCGAGCCGCGTTGCTCCTCGAGTTTTCGCGCCCCTTCACGCTGGTTGCACCGGCGCTTGGCTTCGCATCGGGGGCCGCGACGGCTGCCGGGGCCGCGCCAGGCGAGCCGTGGAGCTTCGCCCTGCTGCTGTTTCCGGGGATCGGGCTCGTCATGGCCGCGGTCCTGAACGCCGCGTCGAACGCGCTGAACCAGATCTACGACCTCGAGATCGACAGGATCAACAAGCCAAGGCGCGCCTTGCCCTCGGGAAGGCTGTCGATTCGGGATGCCTGGACCTTCACGCTGGTGGGGTATGCCGTCGCGCTCGTGCTCGCCTGGTTCGTCGCGCCGGGCCACCGCCACGAGTGTTTCTGGATTGTGGCCGTCGCCACCGTGATCACCGTGCTGTATTCGGCGCCGCCGTTTCGAACGAAGCGCCTCGGCATCTGGGCGAACGTGACGATCGCCATTCCGCGTGGCGTGCTGCTCAAGGTGGCCGGCTGGTCGGCGGTGAAAACGATCGTCGGCCTCGAACCGTGGTTCATCGGCGCGATTTTCGGCCTCTTCCTCCTGGGAGCCTCGACGACCAAGGATTTCGCCGACATGGAGGGGGACGCACGCGGAGGTTGCCGCACGCTGCCGATCATCTACGGCGTCCGCCGCGCGGCCTGGATGATCTCTCCGTCGTTCATCATCCCGTTCGTGATGATCGCGGCCGGAACGCGGCTGGGAATCCTGACCGGATCATCCGCGCTGCTCTACGCGCTCTCCGCGACGATGACGGTGTACGGCGCGTACGTGTGTTACCTCATGCTGCGGCGGCCGGACGATCTGGCCGTCGATGAGAACCACGTCTCGTGGGCGCACATGTATCGCATGATGTTCGTCGCCCAAGTCGGTTTTGCACTGGCCTATCTCCTGTAGCAGGCCTGAGTCCTGAGCCGTCTTACGCCGTCGCCGCGAGCTCCGCGTCGGCGCGCGTGACCTCGATCTCGACGCGCCCCTCCCGAACCTCCGCGCTGTACTCCTCCCCGTCCGTCCACCGCTGGCTGATCGGCAGCTTGATCTTCGCCTCGATGACCCGCTTCAGGAACCGGGCACCGTAGGCGAGGCTGTAGCCGTCGGTGACCAGCTGCTCGAGCGCCTCCGGCGTCACCTTCAGGGTCCGTGATGTCTTGGCGAGCGAGCACTGGATTCTGGCGATCTGGTTGAGCGTGATCTGCCGCACCTCGTCCTTCGTCAACGGCCGGAAGATGACGACTTCATCGATGCGATTCCGGAATTCCGGCGAGAAGCGGCGCTCGAGCTCCCGCATGACCTCCCCCTGCACCTGCTCGACGCCGATCTGCTTGGAGAAGAAGCCCATCGGGCTGCTCAGCTTCCTGAAGCACTCCGAGCCGATGTTCGACGTCATGATCACGATGGCATCACTGAAATACACGCGCTTGCCCCGACCGTCCGTCATCCACCCTTCGTCGAACGCCTGCAGGAAGACGTTCAGCATGCTGGGGCTCGCCTTCTCGACCTCGTCGAGCAGGACGACGGAATACGGGTTGTCTTTCAGCTGATTCGTCAGCACCCCGCCGCGCTCGGAGCCGACAATGCCGCGCGGCATGCCGATCAGCTTGTCCACCGCGACCGCGCCGTCCTGATACTCCGACATGTCAACGCGAATCATCTTCTTCTCGTCGCCAAAGAGGAACTCGGCGACAGCCTTCGCCAGCTCCGTCTTGCCGACGCCGGTCGGGCCGAGGAACAACAGGACGCCGTCGGGCCTGTCGAAGCCGTCCTTCAACGGGCCCTTGTTGAGCACCAGGCGTCTCGCGACCGCATCGATGGCCTGCCGCTGCCCGACGACCCGTGAGCCGAGGCGCGCTTCCATGCCGCGGAACCGATCCGACACCTCGCGAAACACCATGTCTTCCGGGATTTGCGCGATCTTCGATATCACCTTGACGACGTCGTGGGAGGTGACCTCCCGGCGCTGCCCGATTTCCGCTTTTACCGCCGCTGTGTCGAGCCAGCCGATCACCTTGTCTGGCAGTTGCAGGTGGCGCATGTAGCGGGGGGACATCTCGAGCGCGGTTTCAATGGCTTCGTCCTGAATACGAACCGAATAGTTGCGCTCGAGTCGCGAGCGCAGGTTGTACAGGATGTTGCGGGTTTGCTCGATCGACGGCTCGGCGACATGCACGGTGCGGAAACGGCGCGCGAGCGCCTCGTCTTCCTGCATGAATTCCTTGTATTCGTTGAGCGTCGTGGCCCCGATGATGCGGACCTCGCCACGGGCCAGCACCGACTTGAACACGTTGGCCGCATCCGACGGCGCGCCAAGCGCGGAACCGGCGCCAATCATCGTGTGTACTTCATCGATGAACAGGATCAGGTTCGGGCGCTCCTTGATCTCGCGAATCACGTTCTGAATCCGATCCTCGAACATGCCGCGCAGCATCGTCCCCGCCACCATCGTGTTCATCTGGAGGTTGACGATCTGGCAGTCGCGGAGCCTGACGGGGACTCGATCCGGCTCGAACTCGAGGCGCCGGGCCAGACCTTCCGCGATGGCGGTCTTGCCGACGCCCGGTTCACCGAGGAGCAGCACCGAGTTGGCGCGCTCGCGGTGACACAGCACCTCGAACACCTGGTCCATCTCGGAGTCCCGGCCGAAGACCGGTGGAAGCTTGTCCTGGCGCGCGAGCTGGTTGAGATTGGTCGCGAAGTGTTTCAGGAAGGGCGGCAGCTCGAACCGCTTTTTCATCCGCTCTTCGCGCATCTCGTGATCGCGCATGCGCGTAGCCATGCGGGTGACGAGCGCTTCCGGTTCGATTCCATGACGGCGGATGATCGACACGGGTATGCCCTGTGTCTCTTCGAAGATCGCCGAAAACAGATCCGTCGCCTCGATGGTGTTGCGTCCCGAGCGGCTGGCATGCAGCAGGGCGAGTTTGAACAGAAGCTTCGTGGACGGCGCCACGCGGAGATCACGGCCCGGAACACTGGGCAGCAGCCGCAGGTGCTCTTCGAGGGCCTGCAGGATTTCGTGCGGGTTGAGTTCGAGGTCATGCATGACCTGTCCGAACATGTCCCACTCGACCTGTGCGAACCCCAGGCAGACATGCTCGTTGGTCAGCAGCGCATGGTCGCGTCGGCGTGCTTCGTCGAGGGCGCGGTCCACGACCCGTTCGGCTGACTCGGCCATCTTGTTCTGCGGAATGTCGAAATCTTCCACGGCCGCCTCCACCGCGGGTCACGTCCGGGCTGTCCGGACGACCCACGGTCGTGCAGGAGCAAAAGCAAGGCCAGCAGGAGGCACGGTCGAGACGGGGGCTAATCGACTGAAAAGAGACGGGAAGGGAGAGAGGGTGGCCACCCGCCACCCACTAGTGCAAGGCGGTTTCCCTTACTGGCGCTTACCCCACTCCGCCAAGCAGTGCGCGAATTCGGGCTTCCGTGGGCGGATGGCTGCTGAAAAGGGACATGATGCCGGCCCCCGAAAAGGGCTTCACGATGAACATGTGCGCCGTGGCCGGATTCGCATCGAGCGGGACGCGCTTGGACGCCGCGTCAATTTTTCGCAGGGCGTCAGCCAGTCCGTACGGATTGCCCGCGATCTCGGCGCCGCCGGCGTCGGCCGCGAACTCGCGCGAGCGGGAAATCATCATCTGGATCAGCAAGGCGGCCAGAGGCGCGAGAATCATCATGGCGAGGAGCGCAATCGGGTTGTTGCCGCGATCGCGATCGTCCCCGCGGCCCCCGAATCCGCCGAAGAGCGCGCCGTAATGCGCCATGCGCGCAATCATCACGATGGCAGCCGCGATGGTGGCGGCAACCGAGCTGATCAGAATGTCGCGGTGCTTGACGTGCGCCAGCTCGTGCGCAATGACGCCCTCGAGTTCATGCTCGCTGAGCACCTGCAGGATGCCCTCGGTCGCGGCCACGGCCGCATGCGAGGGATTACGTCCCGTCGCAAACGCGTTCGGCGACGGATCCGGAATGATGTAGACCTTCGGCATCGGCAGGGTCG